>CAZLUY010000121.1:0-3076 GCA_964562785.1 uncultured Limnohabitans sp.
ACCTGCCTTGGAAAACCTCGGTTTTGAGCTAGGATTAAATCAAAGAGAATTGAAAGAGTCCATGAAGTTGGTAGACTTTGTCTTCAATCCTCAGATATGGATCGAAAGCTGGTCCATAATAGGGTAGTCTTGTTGCGTCGATTACGAAAACTACATCGATGGCTAGGCATTCCCTTGATGATATTTTTTCTAGTAATTGGGGTTACTTCGGTTTTGTTAGCCTGGAAGAAAAAGGCTGAATTACTTCCTCCAACACTGAAAACCAAAGTTGTTTCTGAACAAGCATGGATTTCTACCGAGGAAATAATTTCGATAGCGCAGGGAAAAATGGATTCATTGGGAGAGTTACCTTTAGTGGACCGAATCGATATAAGACCCGATAAAGGAATCGCAAAAATCACCTTTCAAACGCATTTCACTGAAGTTCAGGTCGATGGTTACTCTGGAGAAGTGCTTTCTATTTCAACACGGCATTCCGACTGGATAGAAAAGGTCCACGATGGAAGTATAGTAGATTACTATTTTGGCCAATCCGAGGTTGCCAAATTAACTTATTCCAGCGCTACAGCTTTTGGATTGATCCTGATGACTTTGAGTGGATTTTACTTGTGGTATTTTCCAAAGGTGATCCGAAGGATGAAAAATAATTAAGTTAACAATTTGTACTTTTTTCCCGGCAGGGACTTGACAATACCTTCAAATTCAAGGGTCAAGAGATGAGAAGCGAGGGCTCCAAGTCCAATCCCGGTGGCATAGGACAATTGATCTATTTCTGCTTGGTTAGATTCCAATAGGAAGTTGATAATCTTGATTTCATCCTCGTTTCTCTTAGTTAAATCAAGTGGTTTTGCTTTCGGTTTTTCTTCCTCATCCCAAAACAGAGCTTGTGCAATGTCTTTAGGTCCAGTGTATATGCTCGCCTTCATCTTTTTAATTAGATCATTACAACCCTCACTGTAAGTTGATTGAAGATTTCCCGGAACGGCAAAGACGTCCTTGTTGTAGGAGTATGCGATTTCTGCGGTAATCAATGCTCCTCCTTTTTTAGCTGCTTCAACCACGATTAATGCATCCGACAGGGCGGCAATAATTCTGTTTCGAGCAGGAAAATTCCCAGGCACCATTTTGCTATCGGGAGCATATTCACTGATTAAAGCTCCTGTTTTCTGAAGATCAATAGCAGTTTTTCTATGTGTGGATGGATAAACCTGATTGATCGGTGATCCCAAAATAGCAAGCGTAGGAAGACCTGCAGAAAGAGCTGATCGATGTGCCTGGATATCTATGCCATAAGCAAGACCTGAGATTATGGCTGGGTTATACGGCGCCAATTGATCGATGATTTTAGCTGTGGCATTTTTACCGTAGCTGGTTGCGCTTCTGGTACCGACAATGCCGACGGTTCTTTTGAAGTTCAGGCCTTTTCTCCCTTTGCAAAAAAGCACGACTGGACTGTCTTCTTGACTTTTTAATCTTTTAGGAAATTCGGAATCAAGGGAAGTGAGAATTTCAAAATTCTCCTTTTCCGCCTGATTAATTATTTCATCGGCATGGGAAAGTAGTTTATCTCTTTGATTTCTAAGAGTAAGAAGTTTGCTGCCTACGCCTGGAGTTTTGGCAACTTTACCCTTAGGAGTTTCGAAAAAGCCTTTTGCTGAACCCGCATAGGCAAGAATAGCCTTAAACACCGTAGGGCCAACCTTCGGTGCTAATGCGAGGGCAAGAAAATATTGAAACTCACTCGTTGCTTGACTTTTGGTCAATCCCATCTCTTATTTTCATCAAAAAATCTTTGAGTCCCTGAAGGTTTTGAACGGCAAGAACCTTATCGAAATCTAGTGTTTTGCCAGATTTGATTACCTCTTGAGCCCCATGAAGGGTGTAGCCTTTTTCTTTGACGAGATGGTAGATGTATTTGATTTTTTGGATGTCATCTTTGACGTATCGTCGATTTCCTTTTTTATCCTTCCTTGGCTTGAGCATATCAAATTCACTTTCCCAATAACGGATAAGTGAAGGAGCGACTCCAAACTGACTGGCAACTTCGCCAATCGAAAAGTATTTTTTTTCTATTTCTCGTTCTTTGTACGGCACTTTCCCTATTCTAAAAATGTAATTCAATTTACAGAAAAAGGAGGGGATAGTTCAAGTGAAACTTTCACTCTTTTGGTTTTTTATCCCTGTTCTTGAATCAATTGCAGAGTGTGTACAGCAATGAGTCCTGCCGTCTCTGTCCTAAGCCTGCTTCTACCGAGAGAAACAGACAAGAAGTCCTGAGAATGAGCAGATGAAAGTTCCTTGCTTGAGAAATCACCCTCTGGCCCAATCAAGACGACATATTGACCATCTGATTTGGCCATCTTGCTAAGAAGATTTGGGTTTTCCTCATCCACATGAGCAATGAATTTTTGAGTGCCTTCAGCGTAATTGTCTTGAATGACTTTGTCGAATGAGGAGCTTTCATTGATAGCAGGGAACCAGAATTTCAAGCTTTGCTTACATGCAGAAATCATTTTCTTATGGAGTCGGTCAAGCTTGAGTCTGCTTCTTTCTGAGTTCTCAGATTGGATAAGCGTTAATTCATGAAAGCCGACTTCGGTGGCTTTTTCTATCAACCACTCCATCCGATCAGGGCTTTTGGTCGGAGCAATTATCAAATGGATATGGAAATTATCCCTTTCCTGTAATTGGGTAGATATGATTTCCAGTTCACTGGATCTGTTGTCCAACTTTTTTAGGGTGCATTCATATAAATGGCCTTTTCCATCAGTCACTTGTACTAAATCACCTATCCTTTTCCTCAGAACCTTGGTTAGGTGTCTGGTTTCTTCTTGATCGAACTGGATAAGTGGAGGGGTTATGTTTTCCTGAAAAAAGAGCTGCATCTGAGTTGGCTAATTTACTAAGCCTGCTGATAAATGGAAGGGGTGTAAATAGAAAAAGCGCGATCCCTGAGGAACCACGCTTTCTAACCATTTAACCAAATATTTATTAACCTTTTGAAATTTCCATGTTGACGGACTTGCCCTTGATTGTGTTAGACTTCATTACTTTTATAACATGGGCTGCATCTTTC
>CAZLUY010000122.1:0-8543 GCA_964562785.1 uncultured Limnohabitans sp.
CACAAAGAGTTGAGATCCCTGCTAAAGACCATGGGGCAGGATTTTGAGACGGAATCGGACTCTGAAGTTTTACTGCATTGGTTGCGCTCATTTGGAGAGAAAGGAATGGATAAGCTCAAGGGAATGTTCTCTTTGATTTTGGTAGATATAGCAAGCAGAAATGTTTTGGTGGCTCGGGATGCTGAGGGAGAAAAACCCATGTATTACAGGCAGAGTCCTGATACCCTCATTATCTCCTCAACAGCGAGAGGAATCGCTGGATTAGCCGAGTCTTCCATTGATCTGAACTCAATTGAGAATTATAGCTACCTCCGTTTTCCAAGGAGAGGGCATACTTTCTTTTCCGGTGTGAGAGAATGGAAGCCTGATCGATATAGTATGATCTCGCATCATAACACATTCCGTTTTGACGAACTTCCAAAACTCAAATCAGATGGGAAAAGCGAGAGTCTTGAGGATTTTGAGGAGATTCTGGAAACCTCAATCACTCGGCAATTTGAAACTCAGGTTCCTGCGGGAATGCTCATGAGTGGAGGGGCAGATAGTGCTTTGCTTTATGCCGCCTGGAATCGACTTAGCGGAAAAGTGATGCCTCACTACACTATTGAGGTTGAGAAGAAGTATCAGAATAAATATCAGGATGCCCATTGGGCAAGAGAGCTAGTTAAGAAATACCCTACTGAGCAGAATTTCATTAAGGTGGATCAAAAAGTATTTCTTGATCGCTGGGATGAATATGTCGCCGGTTTGGATCAACCTATAGGTGATTCCGCTGGGTTTCTTCTTTGGTTAATTGGCTCAAAGGCCAAGGAAGATGGGATCAAAGTGATGATTTCAGGTGCAGGAGCTGATGAGCTTTGGGGAGGCTATCGAAGGCATGATGCTTTTGATCACTTTTTAAAAAGGAAGGATTTTATGCTTTTCCTCAAGCCAAACCTTGAGAGATTTCCGATGTCACGTTCATACAGGAAGTATACCGCGGGTCTGTCCAAGAGCCTGAACCGTACCTTCACCAATTTTGTAGGATTGAATCGCGTTCCCAAGTCTGTCTATACTGAGTATAAAAGACTGTTTGATAAGGACTTGTCTGATTATAAAAGGGCTCTGGACTTTGACAGGAAAGTGTATTTGGTGGAAGATATTCTTAAAATCCAGGATCTGTCATTAATGTCTCACAGCATTGAAGCCAGAAGTCCCTACTTGGATAAGGAGTTTATTGCTTTTTGGAAAGGGATTGATGATGATGAATTACTAAAGAAAAAGAAGTGGATCCATCAGCTTCTGCTGAAATACGATCTTGAGGAAATCTCCAAAAGAGGAAAAATGGGCTTTGGCCTCCCCTTGTTGGAATGGTTCAAGGAAGAAGGCGAGTTTGCAAAAAGAGCATTTGATTCCATTAGAAAACTGGATATGGAGGTTCAAAGGTATTTATCTAAACGAGTCAAAAAGATTTGCGCTAAACCGGAGGATTATGTGAAGTCTGATTTCCTGCTTTTATATAATTTGTTCCTTCTATCAGATTGGCTGAAGCAGCATAGGCTATGAGATTAATTTACATCCATCAGTATTTTAAGACTCCTGAGGAAGGGGGAGCCACCCGATCTTTCCATTTAGCCAAAGGATTGGTTGAGGCAGGGCATGAGGTGGAAGTAATATCCGGGGGGAGTTCTCGATATGATGTAAAAAGAATGCATGGGTTTACCGTGCATTATTTGCCTGTAAGCTATTCTCAGGAATATTCTTTCCCGAGAAGGATACTAGCCTTCGTGCATTTCGTTCGCTTGGCAAAAGGGCTGATTAAAAAACTCAATCGACCTGATCTACTATATATTTCATCTACGCCTTTGACCACAGGCTGGATAGGTTTATGGGCGAAAAAGAAGTTCGCCTTGCCATATATTTTCGAGGTAAGGGATATATGGCCTGAAGCACCAATTCAGGTCGGAGCCATCAGAAATCCTCTGCTGATCAAGTATTTGAAAAATGAGGAAAAGAGGATCTATCAAAACGCGTTAAGCCTGGTAGGACTTTCTCCAGGAATCGTAAACCACATTAGGGAGCTCTGCCCTGAAAAGAAGACACATTTAATTCCAAATTTCTCGAATCCACATTATTTCTACCCAAAGGATAAGAGTAAGAAAGTAATTGAGGAGTTTGGTTTGAAACATTCCATGACTATTGCCTACACAGGAGCAATTGGTAAGGTGAATGCTGTTGAAGAAATGCTTGACTTTGCATCCTGGGCGAAAATCAAGGGGAAGGATTGGCAATTCCTCATAATGGGTAAAGGGAGTGAATTGGAGGCTTGTAAAAGAAAGGCAAACGAATTGAATCTTGACTCTGTCCGTTTCTTCCCATTTGCTGAAAAGACTAAGGTGAACGAAATTCTTTCATTGGCGGACCTTGCCTGGATATCCTTCGCGGCATTACCCATTTTGAGCACCAATTCACCAAATAAATTTTTTGATGCGATTGCAGCCGGCAAAGGCATAATTATCAATCACAAAGGATGGATTCAGCGATTGGTGGAACAAAATGAGCTTGGCTTCGCCGAAGCTGATCGAGACTGGGATAGACTAGGAGAGGAATTAAATCAACTAGTACTGACTCCTGAGAAACTCCAAAAAATGTCCAGTAGGTCACGAAGATTATTTGAGCAATTCTTCACCCACGAGATTGCTGTAAGGAGGCTATTGCATGTTTTGGAACCTGAAAAACACTCTATTGCTCAAGACCACGAGGCCTATATCCGGATTGCCTGAAAATATATTCGGCATCACTATTAGCCATAATGTCTGAAAGTGAGCTTTCTGTGGAGACCTGAAAATCATCGACAATATTCCAACCTAACCAACGCCCAAGTCTTCCTGGGGCTTTTGTGCTGATTGCATCTGTACTTGGAGCCTCACCCAGATACTTCTGGATTTCGAAAGGGTTGGTCTCATAGAGCAATTCGTTTTCAACAAAGTGAGACCAAATGTATTCTTCATTTGAATAGATCTCTCCGACCTCATCATCCGTATAGCCGATGATTAGCCCTTCAGGTGTACAAGGCAGAATGGCCTTAGTGAAGTGGTAAGCTTTGCCATAGTATACCATTTCAGCCAGTAAGCTTTTATCCGAAAGATCGATCTCATTGAAATTTGAAGAAAGCGCAGTGACGATCATTGGAACCAAATAGGGTAAATCGTATCTGTCTGCCATGTATCGGGGAAGATCAGGCTGAAACTCATGAGTAGGTGGAAGGAAATAATCCATTCCTATGACAATCACATCTTCGGTAATAAAGAGATCCGAGTTAAAACCGCTAACAAAGGTGTAAACCTTGGGAGGGTTAAATTCTGGGAAATGGTATTGGATGTATTTGAAAGCGTTTTCAAGGTCAAGTTTTAAATCTCCTAGGTCGGCTCTTTCAGCTTTCACGGCCCGAAACAGATCTACCATGCTGCTATCCTGATGAATTTTAACCAATTCAGTTGCGAGGGTATCCTGGCTTCCATAAAGCTCAGGTTGAAGGTAATCCCTTGTGAATTCAGGATATGCTTCCATTATGGCAAGAAAATCTTCAGCACTTTTAGCAGAAAAGAACTCCTCTTCGAGCCGAACGAACTCAAGAGAATAATCGGTGCTAAGGATCGCCTCGTCAAGGGTACATTCTTGTTCATTTTCACCACAAGAGATTAGGATCAAAAGCGCAAGAAAGAATATGGGAGATTTTAATTTCATAAAGACCTTGTGTTGACATGCGAAACTAACCAATAAATGGTTTGGATTCTGAGCTCTGTAACGAATTCAAGAAGCAATTATGACTTTTTATGATTGGCTTTTTCAAATTCTGGGCTGATTGATTTACTTGCTTGCGTGAAGAATCAGTGGATGACTTTTTTGGCTATTGCTAGGTATATGACTCTCAGAAAAGGGATCAATTACCTTCAATTGATTTCTTCATTTCATCTCTCAAGGCTGATTGGGAAACCGATCCTTTGGGGACAGCCTACAACCTTAAGCATTGAACCCACAACTAGCTGTAATCTCCGATGCCCGGAATGTCCATCAGGATTGAGATCTTTCACTAGACCCACTGGGATGCTTCAGGACGACATTTACGATAAGGTTGTGAATCAAGGGAAAAGTCATTTGACCTGGCTTCATCTCTATTTTCAGGGAGAGCCTTTTCTTAATCCAAGGTTTCTTGAAATGGTAAAGAAGGCAGATGCGAATAAAATCTTCACCTCTACTTCAACTAATGGGCATTATTTAAAAGAGAAGCAAGTAGACGAATTGTTGAGCTCCGGACTGAAACAACTGATTGTATCAGTGGATGGGGTTTCTCAGGAAGTTTATGAGCAGTATAGAATTGGTGGTGACATTAGTACCGTCGAAAAGGGGCTGAGGCTATTACTTGAGCGTAGAAAAGAAGTGAATCAGAACTATCCTCGGGTAGTTTTGCAGTTCTTGGTTACTGGGCAAAATGAACATGAGCTACCCGCAATAAAAAAATGGTCCAAGGATCTCGGTGTTGATGAGCTACAGCTGAAGACTACACAGATATATGATTATAAGAATGGCTCTGATTTGATTCCAAAGGATCTTGGATATTCCCGCTACCTGCCAAATGCAGATGGTACCTGGCGTCTAAAGAAAAAGATCGAGAACAAGTGCTGGAGAATGTGGCAGGGTGCTGTGTCCACCTGGGATGGTAAAATTGTGCCTTGCTGTTTTGATAAGGATGCAGCACATGTGATGGGAGATTTGGGTCAAAGCAGGCTGTCGGAAATATGGAAATCCAGTACCTACTTCAACTTCAGAAATCAACTTTTATCAGATCGAACGGAGATTGAGATCTGTCGAAATTGTACCGAATAAGTTTACCCCAAAGCCTTCTCCTTTGAGGTTTTTAGTCCTCAAATTTGGTAGAAATGAGAATTAGATGGATTTTTAGACTTTGCAATTGATCTACAAGCACCCGGTAGATAAAGATACCGACTTTATAAATATGCGTCATATCATACGTTTTTCGTGTTTTTTTTCGCTTCTGGCTATATCCTTCCTAATCATTCCCGCAGCTACAGCTCAAGAGTCAGCAGACTTCTCTGAGATCAATGTGGACACCATGAGTGATGAGGAGGTTGAAAACCTGATTAACCGGGCTGCCCAGGCTGGATTAACCCCTGAGGAGTTTCTTGAGCGCGCACAGCAAGAAGGAGGTATGCCGGCTATTCAGGCTGAAAAACTCAGAGAACGCATAGATGAATTGCAGCTAGATGGTTTTGGATTCAAGCGAAATTCAAGCGTGTCCAATAGAGAAGGTAGAACACAGAATAACCTGAGAGATATCGAAGAAGGGTTTTTTGATGCCTACAGCTACCCGCCAATGACAGAGGAAGAGGGGATGATTTTCGGAAACTCCATTTTCTACCAAAAAGGAAGAAAATTAAGCTTTGAGCCTAGCCTTAATCAGGCGACCCCAAAGAGTTATGTTCTTGGACCAGGGGATATGCTATATGTAGATATTTATGGTCAATCCGAACAGTATTATGAGGCCACGGTGAATCCTGATGGATTTATTCTTCTAGATAATATTGGCTCCATTTCGGTGTCCGGGAAATCCATTGAGGAAGCCACTGGAATTATAAAGAATAGGTTGGCTCAGTTTTATCCTGGAATTTCTGGTAACGATCCGAACACATTCCTTCAAATTTCACTCGGTAATGTGAGGACTATTTCTGTTAATATTCTTGGTGAAGTAAGGCTTCCAGGGACATTTACTTTAAGCTCCTTTAGCACCGTATTTAATGCCCTTTTCGCAGCAGGTGGACCAAACGTAAATGGCTCCATGCGGAAGATTAGAGTACTAAGAAATAATGATTTAATCGCCGAGGTAGATGTATATGATTTGCTGATCAAAGGCATGGCAAGTCTAGATATGCGGCTTGAGGATCAGGATGTAATTTTTGTACCCCCTTTTGAATCAAGAGCCAAAATCACCGGAGAAGTTAAGCGGGCGATGACTTTTGAAATTCAGGATGGTGATACGTTTGCTGATTTGGTTGACTATGCCGGTGGTTTCACTGATGAAGCTTTCCAGGACCAGGTAACCATAGCAAGAATCACGGAAAATGAGCGTTCTATCTCCAATGTTTATAAGGATCAGTATTCCATGTTTTTACTGAAGGGTGGAGATGAAATCACCGTTGGCAAGATACTCGATCGATACACAAACCGTGTACAAATTGAGGGAGCTGTCTTCAGGCCAGGCACCTTTGCTTTATCAGACAACATGATGCTATCTGATCTTGTAGAAAGAGCAGAGGGTCTAAGAGGAGATGCATACAAGGTGCAGGCGAGTGTGCTAAGAACCAGAGATGATTTCACCACTGAAATGATTCAAATTGACCTGGAGGGTTTATTGAATGGCTCAAGTCCTGATTTTGCCTTACAGAGGGAGGACGTAGTTCGAATCGCCAGTATTTATGATATAAAGAATGAGCAATACGTTCAGGTTCTTGGAGAGGTGATGCGTCCAGGCATTTATCCTTTTTCTGAAGGGATGGAGGTCGAAGAATTATTGATCATGGCTGGAGGTTTTCAGGAATCTGCTAATGCGAATGATGTGGAAATTGCCAGAAGATTGGAAGATCAGGATCTAGGTACTCTATCCGAGATACTCTCTGTTCAAGTTGATCCCAATTTGAGGATGACTGATACAAGCGTGGAATTAATGGCTTTTGATCAAGTGATTGTGAGAAAAAGGGCAAATTTCGCGATGCAGAAATTTGTTGCTGTGGAGGGCCAGGTAAATTCACCAGGTATTTTTGCCATTGGGAGAAGTGATGAGCGGATCTCCGATATTGTTCGAAGAGCTGGAGGCTTAAATGTATTCGCTTATGCGAAAGGAGCAGCATTGATTCGGCGCACCGAATTTTTTGATACTCAATCAGAGCAAGAAAGAAGACAAAATAATTTGGAAGAGCTTCAGCAATTGCTGGAGGAGTCTCCAAATAACTCAGAGGCTCAGGAGGAGCTGTTAAGAAGACTTCGAAAGGATGCTCCCGTGGCAGAATCTCCAGTAGATAATCAACTAGCAGAAAGCAAGCGTGAGTCGCTGGATCAGATTGCATCTGAAACTCCTGGTTTTGCAGTCAAGCTTAAAGAGACTGAAGCTGTGGCGATTGATCTGGAGAAAATCATGGAAAACCCTGGATCAGAAGATGATTTAATTCTGGAGCCTGGTGATATTCTATCAGTCCCAAAGCTTCTTCAAACAGTAAGGATGAGAGGTGACGTGGTCTACCCAACTACACTGCGACATGAAGGTGGAAGAGGCTTAAAATACTATATCAATGGAGCTGGTGGTTTCGAAAGGAGAGCCAATAAAAAGCAGACCTATGTGGTTTATGCAAATGGTGCAGTGAAAAGAACCAAGGGCTTTTTGGGTATTAGGAATTACCCTCCTGTAGAGCCAGGGGCTGAAGTAATCGTACCTACGAAAGGCCCAAGAACTCCACTTAGACTTGGAGAAATTGTTGGTATCACTACTGGTCTTGCCACTCTTGGTTTGGTCATTTCACAAATTGAATGGTAATGGCGACATCAAAGCATTTTTCCGACGATCAATTTACGCTAAAACAGGTAGTCAAAAACCTTCAAGGATGGCTGAATTTCTTCATTAGTAAATGGAAGTTGCTCGTCATTGCTGGAATAGTAGGATTAGGTCTGGGGGCTCTTTATTCCATTCTAAAAAAGCCTGTGTTTCATGCAGAAACATCTTTTGTTTTGGAAGAAGGGGATTCTGCAGGTCGGGGCCAAATGGCAGGTTTAGCCTCATTGGTTGGAGTTAATTTGGGATCTCTTGGAGGTACCTCCGGTCTTTTTCAGGGTGACAACATTATGGAGCTTTATAAGTCGGATCGTATGCTTTCTGAGACCTTATTAAGCCCCTATGATGAGACTCTTCTGCTGATTGACCGATTTGTAGCTTTCGAAGAGCTTAATGAGAAATGGGCCAGCAAAGTGAACATTCCTGCAATGGACTTTAGGTTGCCGAGAGATCAATTCACCGTATCTCAGGATTCAGTAGTAAAAGAGGTCTCTAAACTTATTCGTGAAAAACAGTTGGGAGTGACTAAGCCAGATAGGAAGCTTACCATTCTTCAAGTATCTATCTCTTCGAAAGACGAAAAGTTTGCTAAGGTCTTCAACGAAACATTGGTCGAGAAAGTAAATACCTTTTACTATGAAACTAAGACCAAGAAGACCGGGGAGAATTTAGAGATTCTTCAAAGCCAGGCTGACAGCGTGAGAATGATTTTGGACCAAAGCATTGGGGAGTATGCTTCTGCTTCGGACCGCGTACCTAATGCTAACCCATTACTTTCCAGAGGGACTATTGAGAGCAAACAAAAGCAGATTGATGTCCAGGCAACGGGTGCCATTTATGGGGAGATCGTGAAAAACCTTGAGATCGCGAAGGTTAACCATAGAAATAACTCTCCTTTGATTCAAGTGATTGATTCCCCAAGATTACCGCTTCCACGTTCTGA
>CAZLUY010000123.1:0-6195 GCA_964562785.1 uncultured Limnohabitans sp.
TTCAAGAATTAACGGCTGAGCAAAGGGAAAGACTAAACGCCGCTCCTTTTGATCTGGAGGAGTATAAATCCAAACTGGATATCGACGATGTTCATGGCGAAGCTTCCTTCACAACCATTTAAAGGGTAGGTATTCGACCAACCCTTGATGTAAATGGAATTTGCGGAGGATACATTGGCGAAGGTGCCAAAACGGTTCTTCCATCAAAGGCGAATGCAAAGATTTCTATGCGATTGGTACCAGACCAAGACTGGCATGAAATCTCTGTGATCTTCGAAAATTACTTCAAATCTACAGCTCCAAAATCTGTCAAAGTGAGTGTGAAATCTCATCATGGTGGGTCTCCAGCTGTAGTTTCTGATAGTTCTCTTGGGTATAAAGCCGCAGAAGCTGCAATGGAAGAAACATTTGGAAAGCGACCAATACCGACCCGTGAAGGAGGATCCATTCCTATTGTTGCCCTGTTCCAACAAGAACTAGGAATTGACCCGATTTTATTCGGCTTCGGTCTTGATACGGATGCTCTCCACTCACCAAATGAGCATTATGGAGTGAAAAACTATTTCATAGGTATTGAAACTATCGCAGCTTTCTTCCGAAAGTTCAAGGAGCTAAGTGCCTAATCAAATTGAACCAAACCTAAGGTTTAACCCTTATTGATGACGTCCAACACCCACCATGGCTAAAGTCAAATACGTATTCACCTTCCTTTTCTCTTTGCTTCTGTTCGCAAATGCAGTTCAGGCGCAGATAATCGATCCTCCAAAATGGACTTTCACTTTGAATCCATCGGAAATAGAAGAGGGCAGTGAAGCGGTGTTGGTTCTTGAAGCCGAAATCCCCGGGGGTTGGTATATCTATGCTAATGATTTCGGCGCAGACGTGGGTCCCATTCTTACCCAGCTTGAATTCGACAATCCTAATGGTTTTTCGCCACAAGCCGAGCTTCAATCCATTAATTCCAAAAGGAAGTTTGAAGAGGCCTGGGGTGATAGTGTGACCTATTTTATCGGGAAGGGAAGATTTGAACAAAAGCTATCAATTGATTCAGATAGTGGGATTATCAAAGGATTGGTCATATATCAAATGTGCTCTGATCTTTCTGGTCAGTGCATCAATTTCGAAGAGGAATTTGAATTAACCTTTGGTGATTACGTAGCAGATAATCCTGGAGATATTTCCACTGATACCGACTCTGAAGATGGGGGCCTTTTCAATTCTGTTCCTTCTCTGGAGGAAGAAAAATCACCAGAGATTCCCTTTAAGGATGATACGGCTGAAAGAGAGTCCCTTTGGGGCTTTATGGTTTTAGTCTTTCTCGCAGGTCTTGCAGCTCTACTTACCCCATGTGTTTTTCCAATGATTCCCATGACTGTGAGTTTTTTCACTGGTCGCTCCAAAACAAAAGCGGTGGGAATTCGAAATGCTAGTATTTATGGGTTTTCCATAATTGCCATTTACACGGTAGCAGGAACTTTGGTTGCTGCAATACAGGGACCAGAGTTTGCTAATTGGCTAGCTACTCATTGGATTCCAAACGTCTTTTTCTTTGGAATATTTATCTTTTTCGCTCTTGCATTCTTGGGTCTATTTGAGCTGAACCTTCCATCCAGCTTTGTGAACAAAATCGACCAAAAAGCAGAACAGGGTGGTCTTTTGGGAGTATTCTTTATGGCCTTTACGCTGGTACTTGTTTCTTTTTCATGTACAGGACCTATTGTTGGTTCCATATTGATCTCATCGGCTGGCGGAGAATTAATCAAACCAGTTCTGGGGATGTTCTCCTTCTCTTTAGCATTTGCCATTCCTTTTACTCTCTTCGCCATTTTCCCTGAATGGATGAATAGACTTCCAAAGTCTGGAGGTTGGCTTAATTCTGTCAAAGTTGTCCTCGGCTTTTTAGAGCTGGCTTTAGCCTTCAAGTTTCTATCGATCGCGGACCTGGTATATCATTGGGGAATTTTAGATAGAGAAATCTTCCTGGTCATCTGGATTGTAGTCTTTTTCTTCCTGGGTCTTTACTTAATGGGCAAGATTCGGCTACCTCATGACAGCCCAATGGAAAAACTGGGTGTTCCCAGATTACTTCTCTCCATGGCTACCTTTGCATTCGTGGTCTACATGATTCCAGGGCTATGGGGAGCACCTCTCAAAGCACTAAGTGGGTATCTTCCTCCTATCACGACACAGGACTTTCATCTAGGCTCTTCGAGTTCTTCAGAAACTACGGAATTCCGAAATGTAAAATATGGAGACCTCCTAAAGATTCCATTCGGAATCCAAGGGTATTTCGATTATGATGAAGCTCTTGCAGCGGCTAAAGCTGAAGGAAAACCTCTTCTGATTGACTTCACCGGACATGGCTGCGTGAATTGTCGAAAGATGGAGGAAAATGTTTGGTCTGATCCTGCCGTTCTTCAAAGGCTAAAAGAGAACTTTGTCATGGTTGCCCTTTACATCGATGAACGACTTGAGCTTCCAGAAAATGAATGGTACACCTCTGATTATGATGGGAAAGTGAAGAAAACCATGGGTAAGCAGAATGCTGATTTTCAAATCACCGAATTTCAGAATAATGCCCAGCCTTATTATGTGATTCTTGACCACAATGAAGCTCTTCTGGTCACCCCACGAGGCTACAATTCAGATATTCAGGAATTCATCGACTACCTTGATGAAGCTTCTGATAACTTCGAGGCAAGGAAATAGACCTACCCGTAAATTTCCTCTAAAACCTGAGTTAATCGAATACTCGCAGCAACCAATCTTTCCTCCAGCGTATCTGTAGCCTCATACATATAAACCCAACTGATCTTTCTGCTTTCCGGTAAATTGTAAACCAATGGTCTTAGGGAAACAGCCTCTTTAAGCCAATCTTCCATGCTGGCACTTTGATATTCAGCCTGCATTTCCGGAGTAATTCTTCTAAACAGTTCCTCCCCCATCTCGGTATAGCTCATGTTTTTTCGCTCGATCAAGCCTGTATCCCATAGCGCATGCAGGTTGGTGGCACGATTAAAAAAATTGATCCTAACATCATTTCCCCCACGGTCTTCCCCGGTTCCAACGTGAAGCGGCTGATGTATATCCTCCACTAAGTGGATAAGCATTTTGAGTTTTTCCGCCTCTTCAATAGGGCTTAAGCCTCCGGCCTTTAATTCAGCCTTGAGCCTCTTAATGGCCTCAAAAGCATCTCCAGTTCTTTCCTGAATCTCTGGATTGTACTCACCCTCTTTGGAAGTAAGGTAATGCCAGGTGTTGGCGTAGTCGTAGGTGGAATCTGATCTAATTTCATCCATCCAGGTTCCACTACGTCCAATAGACATTGGATAAATGATTCCTTCTACCCTTTTTTTAGTCGATTTCTTAAGCTGTTTTTCGGTGAGGTACCCAATGAGGTAATGTCCCAGCTGTCCCCATGCGAAACTTTGAGTTTGGAGACTGATCGATAAAATGAAAACCAGAAAAATCTTAAAAATTCGCATATCCCAGATATTAATTAAGCAAAGATAAATCCTGAGATGTCAAGGTGCTTTAAGGAAGCGTTAACTTTTTTGCAATTCGGAAAGGGCTAGCCATGCCATAAGTCCAGCTCCAATTTCCAATGCATCCTCATCAATATCAAAGGTCGGAGTATGAACGCTGGAGGTTATACCTTTGGCTTCGTTTCTTGTTCCTAAACGATAGAAACAACCATCAACAATTTGCGAATAAAAGGCAAAATCCTCTCCTGCCATCCAAATATCCAGATCGACGACATTTTCCTCGCCAAGGAATTCAATTGCGGCCTCTTTTGCTCTCGCAGTTAGCTCTGGATTGTTCTGTAAAAATGGATAGCCCTTTCTGATCTCAAAATCTATTTCTCCACCCATTCCTTCTACAAGACCTTCTGCGATCTGTCTCATCTTAGCATGAGCCTTTGCTCTCCACTCCTCATTCAACGTCCTGAAAGTCCCTTGAATCTTTACCTCATTTGGAATGACGTTGGTTGCCCCTAAAGCCTCCACACGGCCAAAAGATAAAACACTAGGAATCTTTGGGCTTGCTGTCCGGCTCACTACTTGCTGTAATGCCACAATCATGTGGGAAGCGATCAATACTGGATCAATCAGGGTCTCCGGCATAGCCCCATGTCCACCTTTTCCTTTTACGGTTATGAACAATTCATCCGTACTGGCCATGTAAATACCCTGACGAAAGCCTACTTTCCCAGAATCAATAAAGGGCATCACATGCTGCCCAATTATTCCATTTGGCTTTGGATTCTCCAGAACTTTGTCCCGAATCATCAGAGATGCACCTCCCGGAGCGGTTTCCTCCCCCGGCTGGAAAATCAACTTTATCGTTCCCTCAAATGAGTCTTTGACTTCGTTTAGAATTTTAGCTGCTCCTAAAAGAGATGCCGTGTGCGCATCATGCCCACAGGCATGCATTACCCCTGGCACGGTTGATTTATAGGAAACCTCATTCGCCTCAATGATTGGTAAAGCATCCATATCTGCTCGGAGGGCAATGACCTTTTTTTCAGGATTCTTTCCTTCAATGCAAGCGGTCCAGCCTGTATCAGCTTTTTGCTCAAGGCCTTCTATTCCTATCTCCTCAAGCTTCTGCTTAACGAATTTGGCCGTATTGAATTCTTTAAATGATAATTCTGGATTGGCGTGAAGATGTCTTCTGTTCCGAATAACCTCCTCCTTGACCTCTTTTGCCAGGCCCTTAATTCTCTCCTTCAACATTCTCTTTTTTAGCCTTAAAGTCTTCTCGCTGGATTCGGTCCAAAACTATTCTTGCGGTAGGAAATTTTTCCTTGATTAAAGCGTAATTTTTCTGTGCTTCGAAACGATACAAGTATTGCCCAACCTTTAAAAGGTATCTTGGCTGCTCATATTGCATTTGCGCATTTAAGTCAGGAAAGTCTTTTTCAAGCTCTTCCTGTGCTTCGAAAGCCTCTTCACGGTTCAGACCCGAATAAACCAAAACCGTAAATCCATCGAAATAGGGCTCTGATTCATTTTGCTCAACAAGCTCTTTTCTTCTCTCTTCTAGCTTCTCATCTACTGCCAAAGCTGAAGCCTGAGTCTGCTGAACCGGTTGATTATTCAGTTGCTCTTCATAGTCCGGATAAACGGTAAGAGAGGATGAGAGATCTTCTGAATATCCACGATATGCCTCTGCCCCAGTAGGGACATTGCTGCTAGACTTACAAGAAGCCAGAAGAATCAAAGCAAGGGCAAATAATCCAAAAGTTCTCATTCCAATTAGTTTTCTATAATAACGCATTTCCCGGATTCCACATCCTGCTCAATGCTCTTATACTTCACGTCTTTTACAATCTTGCCATCAGTATATTGAGCAGAAACCCGCTCATTTCTACCGTATGTTTTGTCAACTTTCCTTGGAGCAACAACCTGAGCTTCCTGGCGACCTGCCGATGCAGCCGCCGCCGCAGCTCTATTTGCACCTGGATTTAATGTGCTGGAAACCTCGGCCTTTGAAGCCTGACCTTCCGGCTCTTGTCTTCTCCTTGGTTGAGCTGCATTTACTTGAGATGGATCCTGCTTAGGCAAGTCTGCCCTTGTCAAGAATGAAGTCACATCTTCATTCAGTTTTCCAATGAAGCCTTTGAACATCTCAAATGCTTCGAACTTGTAGATCAAAAGTGGATCCTTTTGTTCGTAAACAGCATTCTGCACTGACTGCTTCAAATCATCCATATCGCGAAGGTGCTCCTTCCAGTTTTGATCAATGATCGCAAGGGTCACATTCTTTTCAACCGCCCTAATCAGATCTCTTCCTTCAGATTCTAGCATCTTCTCTAGGTTCACAACTACACCAATCTGCTTCAATCCATCGGAAATAGGAACCATGATATCCTTGACGGTAGCTCCTCTTTCCTCCTGAACTTTCTGTAAAACAGGAAGAGCGGTTGTCATGATCTTCTGATTCTTCGCCTGATAACCTTCAAAGGCTTGCTGATAAAGCTCTTGAGTCAAGACATTCGCGTCCTTAGCCTTTAGATCATCTTCACTTATCTGGAAGTCGAGACCAAGCGTCGTAAAGACATTCATTCTGAAATTCTCAAGGTCCTCTGCAGATTTACCCATTTCCACAAGGCCTTCGCAAACATCAAATAGGATATTCAGAATATCCAATTCAAGTCTTTCACCCTTGAGGGCATTTCTTCTTCGTTTATAA
>CAZLUY010000124.1:0-3842 GCA_964562785.1 uncultured Limnohabitans sp.
ACCCAATTCAAGGTTGAGTATTCCGAATTAATGCGGCCGACAAGCGTATCTATCTCCTCCTTCAACTCTTTATATGATTGAACTTTATCCCGACTTGGAACCACAATCATGATCATGGATACTTTGCCATGTAGTTCTGGGTGTTGCTCCAGTAGCTGAGCGAAAACAGCAATACGCTGTGGTATACCTTTAGAATAATCTAATCGATCAATGGTCAGGAGTAGCTTCTGATCTCCAACCTGCTTTCTAAAGTTCTTGACAATGCTTTGAGTCTTTCGGCTCTTAGCTTGCTTGGCGAACTTATCGTAGTCAATTCCCATTGGGAATGAATCCACATTGATGATTCGATTTTCCGCTTGAATGTAACCGCTTTCATTAGAGAGTCCCGTAATTCTTCCAACCGCGGAAAGGAAGTGCCTCATGTCATCGTAGGTGTGGAATCCGATAAGGTCTGCACCACAGATACCTTCAAGTAATTCCTTCCTCCAAGGGATCATTCGAATGATCTCGTATGAAGGGAATGGGATATGTTGGAAAAAGGCAATTGTAGCATTAGGGAGAGCTTCCCTAAGCATTTGAGGTAAAAGCAACAACTGATAGTCATGAACCCAAATGGTATCTTCAGGACCCGCTTTCTTTAAAATGGCATCACAGAATTTTCTATTTACCCGAACATAGGCTTCCCAATGATCCGGGTTGTAAACCATGTACTGAGTAAAGTAGTGGAATGCCGGCCATAAGGTTTCATTGCTGAAGCCCTCATAGAATTCTTCTACATCCTCCTTGGAAAGAAAGACTGGAGCCATTTTCAGATCATGCAACTCAAGAATAATTTCAGCTCTTTGCTCAGGATCGTCGACAGTATTTCCTGGCCAACCAATCCAAATGTTGTCCCCAGTTTTATAAATGGACCCCAAACCTGTGGCAAGACCTCCTGCACTCGGTTTGAATTCAAATTTTCCATTCCGATGCCTCAGGCTAATAGGAAGGCGATTGGAAACAATAATGGTTTTAGACATAGGTCGATTGGTTTGAGAGCTGATTAAAAAGCTTGAAAGAAAAAAGTTACCAAAACTTCCCTGCTTATAAAATTATATTAGGTCAAATGGGATTGAAGATTTCTATAGACAAAAAAAAGCAGCCATTTGGCTGCTTTAAATTATTCGTTGCTTGCGACACTTCGAGGTCTTGTGCTAATCCTCGATTTGATCAGCTCTCCAACTTGTCTTCCTTGGGTAACTCCATCTTCAATAGCTGGGAGATAGTGAATACCACCATAATATCTACTGATAGCCGCTTCTTCAGCTGCCTCAGTGAAAGAATTAAATTCTCTAATTGGTAATCCATAATCCACCTCAGAGCTATCTACGATGTGTAATTCATCTCCGAAAAGCTCGGCTAATGTATATGCTGCAGAGGCTGATGCTACGCTATGTCCACTGGTGTGCTCAGGGAATGGAGGTGTTTGCAAAAGAGGTACCCACTCTTCATCAATGTATTGATTGATGAAAGTTTCTGGCCTCACTAGTTTACTTCTATACTTCTCATCCCAGCAAGAGATAAAGGCTTCATTAAGTGCTATTCCTGTCATTGCGAAAGCTTCTGCCGTTCCTTTCCAGTCAACACCAGCTGCCTTTGCGGCGATCGCCGCAATACTCATCCAATGTCCACCTGGAGTTATCTTCTTTGTAGCGAACATAACATGACCCTTTACATTCATTTTGTAAGGGTTACAGTCCCAAAACTGAGCGATTTCCTGCTCTTCTTCTGTTGCATCATTCCCAGCAGTGTAAACTTCCATTGCCAAGGCATAGAATTTAGAATTGGGGTCTACAGAATAGGGAGGTGGAGGAAGCGGCTTAAATTGTGCAGCAGAATCCAAAACAAAAGTTCTGATTTTGTTCCAGTGAGGCTCAATTCCTTCCATGTATGCCGGAGGAGTAGGTTCCCATGTGCCTGGTTCATTGGTAACCGTATATTTTGGGAAAGAACGGCTTTGGTGATAGTTGTCCTCTTTCGAATAAGCTATCACTGCCATAGCAACTTCATTACCGAATTCTAAAGAGGCCTCAAAAACATCATCTGGAATTCCCTTTTCCCTTAGGGTTTCATAGGTCATGTCTCTATGCTCATTGACCATATCTTCAGAGAATATCAGGTTTTTCCCCACTTCATAGTAGGCTGCTAATGCCGCCAATGGAGGATAAACTTTTTCAGAGGGATTGAATGAAACTTTCTCTGATCCTCTCAACTGTCCCATAAGGGAAGCATAGTTTGCATCCGTGGCAGCTGCCACTTCAAAAGCTCCTAGAGATGCATAAGAGTAAATCCTTGCAGCAACCGGAGGTGAGAAAATATCATGGATAATCACCTCAGTAATTTTGTCCTGAGCCTCATTGAGGTAGTGACCATCAGTGATGGTATTGGAGTAATCTACGGGTTCCTGACAACTCGCAAATAAAAGGATTGGAAGCGCTGCAAGGAGGTACTTAAATTTTTGCATAAAAGGCGTTTATTTCAAATGCTCTTGGGGTGACAAATATACTAAAATTGCCTTCCCTACTCAATGGGAGGCTGATTCTTAAGGAATTATAACGGACATTTAACGAAAAGGGATCAAGTATGCGGCCCCATTATTTTCGAGAGCGACAATCTCCTTACCTCTATCTATAAATGAGGCATGTCTTATTTCTGAGTGTAGAGGAATATGGTAGGGTAAACTATCTTGTTCCCAAGCAATATCTGACCTTTTTAATAGCATTATGGAGTTGGCTCTGGTATCTCCAAGGTCCACTCTCAGATCTGCTAAATTTCCTCCCAGAATCAATTGGCTAGATTCCTTATTCCAGCTTAGGCTTATGATAGGTGATAACTGAGCTTGCCATGGGAAAGCTTCAAATGAAAACGAGCCATCCTTTTTTTGGAAGTAAACCCCAGATTGAAAATTGTATGCAGGGTATTTAGAGCTCTGGTCCAATTGTTCTTTGGTGAATAGGTCAGAAGGGGATTGAATTTTTGAATATTCCTCGTAGGAAGAATGCTTTCCCTTTAGTGAAGCAATCTGCTGGATCAGATCATCCCGGCTTCCAAATGGAACTAAATGTTCCTGCATATATCGGAAAATGATTGGATCGTTTTGACCATTCTGATCAAAGTCTGAATGGTACAACCATGCAGGTCTTTCAGGACTGGCTTTGAGTTTGGTATTCAAACCAAGGTTACCAACAGCAATATCAAATAAGCCATCATTATTGAAATCCTCGACTAGAATGTCCTGAATCCATCCGGCTGAAAGCTCTAGGCCAGATACTTGATTTTCGAAAAATCTATTTGAATCTCCTTGCTCAAAAATCCGGATACCCTGCCAATCTCCTGATAGGATTAGTTCGGACTTTCCATCTTGATTTAAATCTGACCAGGACGCTGAGTTAACCATGCCACATCCGAGGTTATTTCCAAACCATGCTTGGGTTTCTTCAGAGAACCTTCCATTACCCTGGTTAATAAGCAAGTAGCTATTTGGGTTAGCACCGTAATCGCCAGAAGTGACTGACACCCCAACAAAAATATCTAAATCCCCATCCTGATCTATGTCATTGATCGCAATGGATGAACTGTTTTCTCCTAAGGGCGGGAGTGAATTTGGTGAGAATTGAAACCCTCCTTTTCCATCTCCAAAATACACTCGGTCAAAAAGAAATAGATTTCCTGATTCTAATTCATTTCCCCCACTTGCGACATATAAGTCCAGGACCCCATCTCCATTGAAATCGGCAAATTCAGCTGCAACGTCCTCCGCTTTGGCCAATTGCTCGAATATAGGATTTGAAACCGGAGAGAAA
>CAZLUY010000125.1:0-2269 GCA_964562785.1 uncultured Limnohabitans sp.
TTAAACCCTTCCCAAAACTCAACTAAGTGATCATGAAAAAGACGAATTTGATAATTGCGGTTTTGATGGGATTAATAAGTCAGGTAGCCTTGGCTCAGACTCCCAAAGGAAGCGTATTGATACAAAATGCCACGGTACTCACAGTTACCAATGGCACTATGGAGGACACTGATGTCCTTGTAGAAGATGGAGTAATCAAAAAAATCGGACAGGATTTAAAGGCTCCAAAAGACGTTCAGGTAATCGATGCTACCGGCAAATACTTAATGCCAGGCATCATTGATGCTCACTCCCATCAGGGACTTGATGTGGTCAATGAGGCCTCTGCTCCTATCACCTCTGAGGTTCAGATGAAAGACGTAGTGAACCCAACAAGCATAGGGCTATACCGAGCACTTGCTGGTGGAGTTACAGTTTCTCATGCCATGCATGGTTCTGCCAATGTAATTGGAGGACAGAATGCAACCATCAAGCATAGATGGGGAACGCTCAACCCTGAAGATATTATTATGACTGATGCTCCTCGAACCATTAAGTTCGCATTGGGTGAAAACCCAACAAGAGTTCATGGTAGAGGAAGAGGTCAGCAGCCAAGAACCAGAATGGGTGTTGAAGCGGTAATCAGAAATGGTTTTAGCGAAGCACTTCAGTACAAGAAAGCTTGGGAAAACTATAATTCCTCATCTGATGGAAGCAGTACTCCACCTAAGTACAATGAAAGACTTCAGACTCTTGCTGACATTCTAGATGGAAAAATCATCATTCATTGTCACTCATACAGAGCGGATGAGATTTATATGTTGATCAATGTTGCTCAGGATTTTGGAATTGATAAGCTGGTATTCCAGCATACCAATGAAGGATTCAAAGTTGCTCCAGAGATTGCAAAGTATACCATGGGTGCTTCTGTATTCGCTGACTGGTGGGCCTATAAGTTTGAGGTTTACTATTCCACTGCTTACAATGCTGCCATTCTTACTAGAAACGGTGCAGTTACTTCCATTAACTCTGACTCAGGTGAGCTAATCAGACACCTTTACCATGAAGCTGCAAAAACTCAGCGATATGGAGACTTGACTGATGAAGAAGCTTTGTCATTGATTACTATCAATCCTGCTAGACAGCTTGGTATTGATGATAAAATCGGTTCTATTGAAGAAGGCAAGCATGGTGACTTGGTAATCTTCAATGAACATCCACTATCCGTTTACGCTATTCCTCAAATGACCTTTGTTGATGGAATCAAGTATTTCGACATCAATGAAGATGAGGATGACCAAAGACTTATGGTAAGTGCTACTGAGATGGTAGAGCCAATTTATTTGACTGAAGAAAACCATAGATGTATGCAGGGAACTATCCGATTCTATGGCGAATCTTTATTCCAACATTCACACTAAAATCAATCTAAGAAGAAATGAAAAAGCTAAATAAGATTCTTTTCGCCTTCCTCTTTGCAGCATTGCCAATGATGGCCAGTGCTCAGATTGATGGTGAATTTTTGAAACCAAGGAAAGGAACCTTCCTTTTGAAGAATGCCACAGTCATGACAGTGACTAATGGTGTAATGGAGAATACATCTGTTCTAATTAAGGACGGCATGATCGCAGGAGTTGGAACAAACCTTCCTGAGGATGGAGCTGAGGTAGTTGACCTTAGCGGAATGTTTATCTATCCAGGCATGATCGATGCAGGAACCTCTTTAGGAGCTATTGAAGTAAACTCAGTGGCCGAGACCGTTGATAATCGTGAGATTGGTAACGTCACTCCGAATATGCAGATCCTTACTACAGTTAATCCAAACTCTGTTGCTATTCCAGTGACGAGAGTGTCAGGAGTAACTACGGTATTGACCAAGCCTGCTGGAGGATTATTCCCAGGTACAGCTGCATTGATCAATTTGAATGGATACACACCAGATCAAATGTATGCAGGATTCAAAGGCGTGGTTATGAGCTTTCCAAGTTCTGCCAGAAGAGGTCGATTTGACAGAAGGTCAAACGAGGACATCAAAAAAGACAACGAGAAAGCCCTCAAGGAAGCAAATGAGATCTGGGAAAATGCGATCATGTATAATTCCATGAAGTCTAATGGCGCTGAACTTCAGTACTACCCAGAGATGGATCAACTTGCAAAAGTGATTAGCAAGGAGCTTCCATTGATGATTGAAGTGAATGCTGCTTCCGACATAATTAATGCACTGGAGTGGGTTGAGGATAAGGATATTGATGTAATTCTGATGGGTTGCGATGAAGGCTGGAGAGTTGCA
>CAZLUY010000126.1:0-3366 GCA_964562785.1 uncultured Limnohabitans sp.
GATGCCAGCACTTTCACAATTTCTCCAGACGTTCTACCAGCCAATGGCACGTGGATATACTCATTACCCCATGTTTCGACCGGGTAGGCTTGTTGAAAGATATGATCGCCACTTGTACCACAATCACCTGCACTACTCGTCTTGTTTCCTCCAAAAACAGCAATCAATTTACATGTGCCTTCTTCCTGATTAACTACCCGAACTCTCGAACCTGTCAAATCACCATTGCCCTTGATTTGATAGCTCTCTCCTTCATTCAATGTAAATTCTATAGGTGCTCCGGGTGGAATGGAATTAACTGTCTGAGCTGACGGAATTACCTCTACACGCGTGTTATTTTCAATGGCCACCACCAATAAGGTGCTCTCATAATTCTTATTGCTCCCAGGATCAATATCTGGAGGAAAGTTCTCATAATGAGCCATTACCAGATATTCAGTACTTAAGGCATTCACTGGTAGAATGACAGTCCCATCTGTGCTATATTCTCGGCCATTAATTGCGTGTACAGTAAGATCTCCGGAGCTTGTGATTTTGAATGGCTTAAAATCAACTGCGCCACTGCCTCGATGAATTACACCCTCACTTTCACCATCGAATTCCTGAATCAGTTGCTGACCCGCCTCTAAATCAAAAGTGATGGACTGCCTGGGTGTTTGAATATTTCCAGAAGCCTTTTCCATGGCTGTAAGGATAACGACAACCTTGTCTGGCTGAGATTCACGCCTGTTATTGTCCATAAATCCTATGTAGAATTCGCGGCCAATGGTAGAAACTTGGGCAAAGACATTCATGCTACTCAAAAAGAGTATCAATAAAAATGTGCATGAAAGTCTATACTGATTCACAAAAACCCCTTTTTCTCCTCTATCTAATCAATGTAAATGCCCCTCTCTTCTGTTGACTCTGAGGTTGCTCTTCTATCGTATATGCATATGATACTAAATAGGTGTAGGTTCCTGTCGGCGCCTCATTACCATTAATCATTCCATCCCAACCTGCTGATCCTGAATATACTAATTGCCCCCAACGATCATAAATCCATAACTCAAAATTCACATCACAGTTTGATACTCCCTGATATATTGGGTCATTGTATTTTGGTTCAAACCCTGTAGGCATGCGGATCTGAGGAGCTGTCTCTACCACTCTACCAGTTCCCACACTTACACAGCCATCATTATCTAGAACCTCAACTTCATAAGATCCTCGTCCTAAACCTGCCTTATCGGCTCCGAATGTACCATCATCCCAAGTGTAGACATATGGACCAGAGCCACCAGTTGGAATCGCTAACAATTCTCCATTCGAACCTCCAGGACAGGCAGGGTTTTCCAACCTCACATCCACCGCAAGAGGTGCTGGGGAGGTAATTTCGAATTCGATAGGAAGAATACAACCATTCTCATCCATCAATTCCCATGCATAAACCCCTTGGGGAAGGTTATCCAGATTTAGTGAATTAGAGAAATTCAACCCACCTTCATAATCTATTGAATATGTCCCTACTCCACCGGTAACAAGCAAGTTCAGACTTCCATCAGGCTTTCCGAAACAACTTGTCCCTTCAAATTCTATAACCTGTATGCTTAAGGGTTCAGGTTCAATTATTTCCAAATCGTTCAGTACTCTTTGGCAACCCAATTCATCCGTAACAGTAACTGTGTAAGTTCCTGCAGAAAGACCTAAGGCCCTATTTTCATTTAGCTGGCCATCATGTGACCATTCATATTGATAAGGACCCACTCCACCCTGAACATCCAATTCAATTTCTCCAGTGAGATCGCCACTGCAACCAAGAACAAGGTCATTTGCAACAGACACTGTGAATTCACTTGCAACATTCACATCGATAAATTCGGAAGTACCTTCACATTGCTGGTCAACCAAACTGGCTACCGTGTATCTAATACTACCGGAGACTCCCGGTTGATCCCAAAGCACTTCGATCTGAGGAGTTCCATCTCCTGATACAACTTGTCCTCCTATCACTTCCCAACTATAAGATCTGCCTGATAGGCCATTCGGAGCACTATAAAATTGAGTAGACTCCAGATCAAAACATACATCCAATGCTCCTTCTGGAATCTCAGCAACTAGCTGATTATTGATTACCACTTCAAGGGTTACTTCTTGTCCTGGACAGCCATTCTCCCCGAATGGAGTTGCAATAACTCTCGCTGATGGATTTGCAGGGCCCCAGCCTACTAAAACTGAATCTCCATAGTCCTCTAATATCGTCCCGCCTTCAACAACAAAATCAACAGAAAACACTTCCTCCGACTCGACAAGTTTGTAGATGACTTCTTCTACATCAGGACAAACGCTTGCTTCTCCTTCAATCTCCGCCACTAGGTCTATCACCTCAATTTCAAAATCAATGGTTTCTTGTTCATCACAAGTATTCGGACTTAGGGCAGCTGTCACAGACACTGCATAGGTCCCGGGTTCTGTATAGGTATGGAAAACAGACTCACCTATTTCCAGATTACTTCCATCCCCAAAATCCCAGGAGAAATATGTGAAGTCCGGATTTTCAGAGGTAATTGACCATTCGCCCTCTAGATCAAGACAAGCTACATTCTCCCCTTCAACTTCAAAGTCTTCATACATTGCCTCTGTCTCAAAATTAAGATTATCGAGAGCAGCACCTACCGCAAAACCATAAGATTCGAGAAAACCAAAACCGTATACATACGCTGCAAAACCCTCGGGGTTTGAAAGCCGGTGTATGCCCTGAGGAATATTTATTCTAGCATATGAAAATGTTGGATCCCCTGGCACTGGCTTGAACTGACTTGATACATTCTGACCATCCAGGATGGTTAGGCTGGCTACATCAGTTCTCGCAACTACATTGATGTAATGGGTTTGTATTGATGGAAGATTAAGAGCATTGAAGGTTATGTTTTTTAGTAATTGCTCACTAGGGCTATATGTAATCATGAAAGGGTCTCCATTCTCAAAATTTGGAGCATTCGGTTGATTACATTCCTGGCTCTTTGCAAAGACTGTCACTGAGCTCGGCTTGCTTGTATTGATAGAAGCTGTCTGGTTAATGTTGAATTCGATTGGAAGGAACTCTCCTGCATCAATAGTGCCCCTACTAGCACCATCGACAAAAACCTCAGTTCCATCCTCAGCCGCTAAAACCTTTACTAGTTCTCCAGAGGTTCGTCCAGATAAAGCCACATGAACAAAAGATGTACCCCAAGTAGTGGTTGGATAAGCTTGTTGAAAAAGGTTGTCATTGGCAGCACCACAATTACCAACGGAAGACCACTTATTCCCTCCAAACACGGCTATCTTTTTGCAATCATCTGCATTATCGCCTATCACTCTCACCCTTGAACCAGTAAGATCTGC
>CAZLUY010000127.1:0-7964 GCA_964562785.1 uncultured Limnohabitans sp.
TCTGTTGTAGATAATTGGGTTGTTGTTCTGACCTGGAGCACCTGGAGTTGCAAATCTCAATTCATCAAATCCTAGCTCACCAGCAGAAAGGCTAAGAATCTCAGTCTTGTCATATAGTGTGAAGTTGAAGTTTGGACTCCAGGTAACTTCACCCAGACCGATTTGGCTTACACCCACCGCGAATTCAAAACCAGCAGCTCTTAGATCTGCAAGGTTAACCCAAGTACTTCCAACTGTGTTGAATCGTCCTGGATCAAATGGGTTAGGAGCACCAGTTGCAACCGGTACGTTGAAAAGAAGATCAGAGATATTTCTTGTGTAGTAATCAACGCTTGCAGTCAGCTTATCATTGAACATTGCGAAGTCAATACCCACGTTGAATTCTTCCTTGGTCTCCCACTTCAAGTCCTTATTAGGGTTTGAGTTCTGAACGATACCTACATAGATATCATTCTGAGTTAATGGATCACCATCTAAGTCAACTCTGTTTCCGTTTCCAAACACACCCAAAGAAAGGGTTGGTGATGGAGGTAGGTTACCAGTTACACCAAACGAAACTCTTGGCTTGAACTGGCTGAATAGTCCCATATCAAACAATTGAGTGAAATCAGCACCCGCACTGAATGCAGGGAAAACACCTGTTTGATTGTTCTCACCAAAACCTGAATAAGTCTCCGCTCTTACAGAAGCAGAGAAGAAGAATGTGTTGTTGTAGTTGAAGTTAGCTCTACCGAAAGAAGAGTTCAACTGATCTTCATTAGCGAAGGAAGACATGTCAGTGTTGTTACCAACTCTGATAGCTCCTGCACCCAAGTTGTTATATCCTACGTCGAATAGGAACTGTCTTGAACGAGCATTGAAACCTTGATTCTTTGTAGTCTGGAAACCAAGACCACCAAGAAGAGTCATATTCAATCCATCAAAAAGATCAGTCTCATATCTCAAGGTAGTTTCAAGAATCTTTTGAGTTCTGTCGAAAGTATTTCTTTGAGCAGATCCACTAGCACCAAGTCCAACCTGGAAATCCTGAAGACTCCAGAAAGCACCTGATAGTGTGTTTCTTCTATCCTGAGAGTACTGTGCCGCAACAGTCAAGTTTGGAAGGATGTCAAATTCAGCTCTATAAGAAGTAAGGGCTGTTTTGGTTTCACCTACAAACTCCTGCTGATTAGCAAGCGCTACTGGATTGTAGAAATCAAATAGATCTCTTTGGAAGTAACCGCCAAATCTTGTGTTTGCATCTTCAGTGTCCTCAAAAATTGGAGCAGTAGGGTTATAGATAGTAGCATATCTAAACGCTCCACCATTGATTGACTCGGAATCGATATTTGAGAATGAAAGGTTAATGTTCAATCGAAGTCTATTGTTAATAGCTGACTGCGCTAAGTTTAACCTTGTATTCAGTCTCTGGTTTGACTCACCCTTTACAATTCCCTGATTATCTCGGTAGTTAATCGAGGCCATGTAGTTTGTGTTACCAAATCCACCTGATACAGATGCGTTCGTAGTATAAGAGAAGGCATCCTGAGTAAGCTCGTCTCTCCAGTCAGTATCATGACCGAAGTCCGTACCACCTCTTGCAACAAATTCTTCAGCAGAAAGAACAGGAATAAGGTTGGTAGCCGTGTTCATTGTTCCGAACGTGTTGATCGAAACGTTAGCAACTCCATCTTTTCCTTTCTTCTTGGTAGTTGTAATAAGAATTACACCTGAAGAACCTCTTGCACCATAGATAGCTGCTGCAGATCCATCCTTCAATACATCGATAGATTCGATGTCATTAGGATCGACGTTTTCGATAGAAGCACCGATTACACCATCCAATACAATTAGTGGAGACTGGTTAGCTCCAAAAGTAGAAAGACCTCTTAGTCTCACATTAAAGCCACTGTTAGGGCTACCTCCTGCTCGGGTGATTGATAGACCAGCTACTTTACCCTGGAGTAATTGTGCTGGATTCGAAATGTTACCACGGTTAAAATCTTCTGGTTTTACACCAACTACCGCCGAAGTAATTTCTTTCTTGTCCTGAGAACCATAACCGATTACAACAGCTTCTTCAAGGCTGGTGATATCCTCCTCGAGTGTAACTGTAAATTCTGTTTGGTCTCCGATCTCAACTTCCTGCGTGATATATCCTACAAAGGAAAACACCAGGATTTGATCTCCCGCCTCAATCTGTAGGGTAAATTTCCCGTCAAGGTCAGTTGGGACCCCTCGGGTTGTACCCTTCACAAGTACGGTTGCGCCTGGAATTCCTTCTCCAAACGTTCCGTCAAGAACAGTACCTGTCACCGTTCTCGTCTGCGCGTTTACTAGCATCACCGTACTTAAAGTAAGGATCAAAGCCAGAAACAACGACTTCATTTTTGGTAAATTGTTTGTCATAAGTGTTTAGGATTTTCTTAAAAATCGAATGCTTGCTTATTCGAAATCCAAGCTAAAGTCTTCCTTAAATTTTGATTTTGCAATTCTTAACATTCACCAAATACAGGGCTTAAATTTTGTTAGTTCAACAAATTAATATTTTGCTTAAGGGATATTTAAAAAATCAATTGAATCTTTAGTAAATGATTAATGGAAATCGTTTTCTATTTACGATAACTTAAATTTTACGATTTTTTTTAAAAAAATGAGAATCAGATTTTCTTCGAAAACAGCCTTCTCAATCGATTACGAGGACATTACTAAAAAAATTAATTAAGGTGATTCTGTAATGAAAAAAACTTGCAAAAGAACTTTGACAAGAAACCTTCGTACAAACCGTCCTTGATCTTCAAGGAATTAGGTAGGCCGTATATTCCTAAATTAACTTAAAATTATACTATCGCTTATAGAAGCTTCTTTTTATAAGCCTTGAATACCTATTTTCGACCATACTGATTCTAGTATTTTGAAAACCTACCAACTTTTGTCCATGAGGATATTTTTACTTTTTGTCTGTCTTAGTTTTTCGTTTGTAAGTCTGCAAGCGCAAGGAATTAGAGGGCAGATTATGACTGAAGAAGGCGAAGCTCTACCCTTCGCCTCGATATACGCCAGGAATGTTGGAGACGGAGTACCGTCAAATGAAAATGGAAGATATGAGTTTGCTCTACCTCCAGGTATCTATGATGTAATCTTCCAATACCTGGGTTACGAATCCATCATTGAAACTATCATTGTAGAAGAAGGGGCATGGACGGACTTTGATGTGAGGATGAAACCTCAGACCTATACTCTTGAAACGGTAGAGGTCAAAGCTGGCCAGGAGGACCCGGCATTGACGATCATGCGGAAGGCTATCGCAAAGGCTAAATATCATCGCCTCCAGGTTCAAAAATATAGCATGACCGTTTACTTGAAAGGAACCGGTCAACTTACTGATGCTCCTTTCTTTTTGAAGAAAACATTAGAAGAGGATGGCTTGAAGTTGGATGAAGCTTATACCTCTGAATCGGTTTCCAGAATCACATTTACTCAACCAGATAAGGTTGAAGAGGAAGTGATATCGATTAGAACCAATGGAGACAATCAATCTACTTCACCGGCACCTTATATAGAGACAAGTTTTTATCAGGAAAAAATTAACGACATCATCTCTCCCCTGTCTCGAGCTGCGTTTCAGTATTACAGATTTAAATATGAGGGTAGTTTCTTCGATCAGGATGTTTTGGTGAGTAAGATAAAAGTGACCCCAAGATCAAGGGGTGAGCAAGTCTTTGAAGGGTTCATTTACATTATAGAAGACCTTTGGGCTATCCATAGTTTAAATCTTCAGACCTCGCTTTTAGGGTTTAAGATTACGGCAAAGCAACAATATGCTCCAGTGGCTGAAAATGTATGGATGCCTTTAACCCATACATACACCTTTGGTGGCAAGTTTTTCGGTTTTGAGGGGGGCTTTGATTATCTGGCTTCCACAAGGGATTATGAAATCACCTTGAACCCTGATTTGGAAGAAGTTCCTGAAATCATAGACGAGAAGGTGCAGGAGGTACCTAAAGAAGTCAAGGAGAAAGATGATGAGGACGCTTCCCTATTTGAGAAACTGGCAAGTGATGAGCCAAAGACCAGAAAAGAGTACCGCAAACTCATGAATGAGTATGAGAAGGAAATGATGAAGGAAGAAACCAAAGAGAATGTGGTCTATGAGAGGTACTACAAGGTTGATTCTATGGCGAGAAAAAGGGAACTCTCGTATTGGGACAGCATCAGGCCAGTGCCATTGACTCAAAAGGAAGTTGAAGGCTATAAGCGCGATGATAGCTTGGCCGTGGTTGAAGCAGCCAAGGTGAGTGATGTAGATTCTATTGCTAAAAAAGCAAGAAGAAAATACAAGCCTCTTGACTTCCTTAATGGGGCGTCATACAGTTTTGGGAAAGGTAGATCTATAGGCTTTACTCAGAACTGGACTAAGACCTCGTTTAATACAGTTGAAGGCTTCAAGCTGGGAATGGGTTTGTTCTATCGAAAGGTGACCAGGATAAAGCAGGCAGATTCGGTCAATATCCTGAGAAAGAGCTTTAATATCGAGCCAGAGTTGCGCTACGGATTTTCAAGTGAGCAATTTTATGGGAAGGTGAATTTCAGATGGTCTCAAACTCTTTCCGTGACAGGCTTGACTAGAGGTGTAGAAGCGGGAAGATATATCTATCAATTCAATGGAGGTGAGCCTATCAATGAGCAAGTAAATGCCTTTTACTCCTTATTCTTCAGGCAAAACTACATGAAGCTCTATGATCAGAGTTTCGTTCGAGCCTATTGGGCACATCGGGTTAACTCTGGTTTTACCTACAGAGTGAATCTTACTTATGCGGATCGAAACCAATTATTTAACAACAATAATTACAGCATCTACAATAAGCCTGAAAGAGTTTACACGCCCAACCAGCCAGAGAATGTAGAAACGACCGATGAATCCTTTCAAGATCATCAAGCATTAATTCTAAAAGGATCTGTAGAGTGGAAACCAGGGATTACTTATTATATCAGTAATGGAAGGAAGTATCCCAATCCATCCTCGGCACCCTTGATAAGATTTTCTTATTCTAAGGCAATATCTGGTGTCTTGAATTCTGAAACCGCGGCGGACTTTGACCACTTAAGTTTGGGTGTTGAGCATTCAATAGATTTCGGGGTCAGTGGCGACCTTGACTTCAATGTGAGTGCGGGAACCTTTCTAAGCAATGATCAGGTGTACTTTCAGGACTTCCAGCATTTTGGAGGTAATAGAACCATCTTCTCCAACTTCGGTCCAGCTTCCAACTTCCGATTTATGGACTATTACAAATACAGCACCCAGACCTCTTATGTGTCGAGTATTGTCCATTACCAGTTTAGGAAATTCCTTTTCACACAGCTACCGATGCTGAGGTTTAGTGGCCTGCGAGAGAACATCTTCTTTAATTATCTCAAAACAGAGAACTCACCGCACTATTGGGAAATAGGCTATTCTCTTGATAATCTATTCAGGATTTTCAGAATTGAATTCGGTGCCGGATTTGAGAATGGTGACTATCTGAGAAGTGGGCCTCGCTTTGGGATAGCCACCTTTATTCAAGTCAATACGAACTAATGAAAAAGCCCTGAAATTTTCAGGGCTTCTTTTTAGACTGTCATTATATCTTTTTCTTTCTGGACGAGGAGTTCGTCAATCTTTGCGGAGTAACTATCAGTCAGCTTTTGCACTTTATCTTCAGCTCGTTTGACTTCGTCTTCTGAAGCACCTTCTTTCTGAAGCTGCTTTAAAGAATCATTCGTATCTTTTCTAACTGTCCTAATGGAAACCTTTCCATGCTCACACTCTTGCTTAGCATGTTTTACCAAAGTCAATCTTCTTTCTTCGGTCAATGCAGGAATGGTTAGAATTACCATCTCACCATTGTTTTGTGGTGCCAGACCAAGGTCAGAGTTAATGATTGCTCTCTCGATGTCGGCGATTAAATTCTTTTCCCAAGGCTTGATTGCCAGAGTTCGGGCATCAGGCGTGTTGATAGATGCAACCTGAGAAAGAGGAGTGTTAGCCCCATAGTATTCCACCATTACTCCATCAAGCAAGTTAGGCATAGCCTTGCCTGCTCTGATTTTCAGAAGTTCAGAATTGGTGTGAGCAACTGCCTTTTGCATTAGCTCCGCAGCCTCTTCCAAAAACATTTCAATTTCTTCCATAGCTCTTAGTTTGACGAGATCAAGGTCCCGATTTCTTCTCCTTTAATAATTTTACTCAGGTTACCGGCCTTATTCATATCGAAGACAATGATTGGTAGGTTGTTTTCCTGGCAAAGGGTGAATGCGGTCATGTCCATCACATGAAGATTCTTTTCATAAACCTCATGGAAGGAGATATTGTCATACTTCGTTGCATTCTGGTCTTTTTCTGGATCGGCTGTATAAACACCATCCACCCGAGTTCCTTTTAGAACCACTTCAGCTTCCACTTCGATAGCTCTTAGACTAGCCGTAGAATCCGTAGTGAAGTATGGGTTGCCGATTCCAGCTCCGAAAATCACAATTCTTCCTTTTTCCAGGTGTCTGATTGCTCTTCTACGAATGAATGGCTCGCAAACACTTTCAATTTTGATACCAGACATCAATCTGGTATACATGCCATTTTGCTCCAGAGAACTCTGCAGTGCCATCGCGTTGATAAGAGTTGCAAGCATTCCCATGTAATCACCCTGAACTCTATCTATCCCCGATTTTTCAGCTTGTACACCTCTGAAAATATTTCCACCACCAATTACTATAGCGATCTCAACACCCATTTCTTTGATCGCTTTGATCTCGGAAGTGTATTGCTGTAATCTGACAGGGTCAATCCCGTAATTGTTCTCACCCATAAGGGCCTCTCCGCTAAGCTTCAGTAGGATTCGTTTGTATTTCATGGGACGTAAATTCCGGGTTTAGATTCAGGTTCTTAAAATTTCCGAACAAATATAATTTCTTCAGGACATAATGCTAGTGTCAAAATCAAATTTGGTTGAGATTGGTGTAAATTGGATTAAAGGTTTTAGGCGAAGAGCAATTGGAATTCTGGAAAAACAAAAAAGTATGGATTGTTGGTGCTTCTTCAGGAATTGGAGAAGGACTAATAGGATGGCTTTTATCCTCTGGTTCCAAAGTCCTAATCTCTGCGAGACGACAGAATAAACTTCAAGAAATTAAGGATAGGTTTTCAAGGGAGCCCCTTCAATTCATGGCTATAGATATGGAAGAACATTCCACTTTAGCAGAAGAGGGTAGGAGAGCTTGGGATCTTTTCGGAGGCTTCGATGTAGTTTTTTTAAATGCAGGTATGACGGTTCGGGACTTGGTGGTAGAAACTCAGTCTATGGTTGAAAAGCGAATAATGAATATCAATTTTTGGGGACCAGTCATACTCACCAAGTCTATGCTGCGGCTAAAGTCTCCCAAAGACCCACTTCATTTAGTCGTTACTTCAAGTCTAAGTGGTAAATACGGTGTTCCTAAGTTAGCTGCATATGCGGCATCCAAACATGCACTTCACGGATACTTTGACTCCCTGAGAGCTGAAACGATTAATTCAAATCTGAAAATACATTTGGTTATTCCAGGTTTCGTTCGGACCCCAATTACAGTTTCTGGTTTCAAGGGCGATGGTACCCAAAATGGTCAAATGCAGAATGCTCTCGAAAAAGGAATGGATCCAATTCTATGCGCCAAGAAAATCTTAGTCGGAGTTGCAAAAGGTAGGGAAGAATTTGCCGTAGGAGGATCAGAAAAGTTTACGATTCTATTTAATCGATTATTTCCGAAGTGGAATCGGGTTTTGATCAGTTCCAATCCGCTTAAAAGATTGGCTAAAACAAAACGGTTTTTCCGACTAGGTTGATTTCAGTTTGATTAAAACTGAATCAGCACTTGATTCTTTTCTACGCTTTCTCCCAATTCAGCTTTAATACTTTTCACCACACCGTCTCCTGGAGATTTAATGATATTCTCCATTTTCATGGCTTCAAGAA
>CAZLUY010000128.1:0-17605 GCA_964562785.1 uncultured Limnohabitans sp.
TCTGCCTCAGCATTTGCTTCAGCTTCAGCCTTCATTCTGTTGATTTCCTCTTCTGTCAAACCAGAGGAAGCTTCGATTTTAATCTTCTGCTCTTTACCAGTTCCTTTGTCCTTAGCCGAAACATTCATAATACCATTGGCATCGATATCAAAAGTCACTTCGATTTGAGGTACACCTCTTGGTGCTGGCGGAATATCAGAAAGCTGGAATCTTCCAATAGTTCTGTTATCCTTAGCAAGTGATCTCTCACCCTGAAGAACGTGGATATCTACTGCAGGCTGATTATCAGCGGCTGTTGAGAAAACCTCAGACTTCTTGGTTGGAATAGTTGTGTTAGCTTCGATTAGCTTAGTCAACACCCCACCCATGGTTTCGATTCCTAGAGACAAAGGAGTTACATCCAATAGAAGGACGTCTTTTACTTCACCAGTCAAGACACCACCCTGGATAGCAGCACCAATTGCTACAACCTCGTCTGGGTTCACACCTTTGGAAGGTTTCTTTCCGAAGAAGCCTTCAACCTCTTCCTGAATTTTAGGAATTCTTGTGGAACCACCTACAAGGATTACCTCGTCAATGTCAGATGGAGATAGTCCAGCGTCACTAAGCGCTTTCTTACAAGGCTCCATTGATCTTTTAACCAAATCTTCTGAAAGTTGCTCAAACTTAGCACGACTCAGATTTCTTACCAGATGCTTAGGACCTGACTGAGTAGCTGTGATGTAAGGCAAGTTGATTTCAGTAGAGTTAGAGCTTGAAAGCTCAATCTTAGCTTTTTCTGCAGCTTCCTTCAATCTCTGAAGTGCCATTGGATCCTGACGAAGGTCCATATTTTCTTCAGCATTGAATTCGTCTGCCAACCAGTTAATGATTACTTGGTCAAAGTCATCTCCACCAAGGTGTACGTCACCATTTGTAGAAAGTACTTCGAAAACTCCATCACCTAGTTCCAACACAGAGATGTCAAATGTACCACCACCAAGGTCATACACAGCGATCTTCATGTCCTGGTTTTTCTTATCCATACCATAAGCCAATGCAGCTGCAGTAGGCTCATTGATGATTCTTTTCACTTCTAATCCAGCGATCTGACCCGCTTCCTTAGTAGCTTGTCTTTCTGAATCATTGAAATATGCAGGAACGGTAATTACTGCCTCAGTAACCTCTTGACCAAGAAAATCCTCTGCAGTACTCTTCATTTTTTGAAGAATCATAGCAGATAGCTCCTGTGGAGTGTAAGATCTGTCGCCAATTTTCACAGCAACAGTATCATTTGATCCTTTTTCTACTGCATAAGAAGCATGCTTCTTTTCTTCAGAAACCTCCGAAAATTTCTTTCCCATGAATCTCTTCACAGAAGAAATTGTATTAGCAGGGTTGGTGATAGCCTGTCTTTTTGCAGGATCCCCTACTTTTCTTTCTCCATTTCCATTGTCCAAAAAGGCAACAATTGAAGGAGTAGTTCTTCTTCCTTCACTGTTTTGAATAACTACGGGCTCATTACCTTCCATTACCGCTACGCAGGAGTTGGTGGTACCCAAGTCAATTCCGATAATCTTTCCCATTTTTATATCTATTTATTGAGTTTCGTAATTTTTCTCTCTCCTCTTCTTCAACTCATGTGCCATTGCTTTTTTTTAAGTTTTTTGTGTCACAATGTCAGTTCTTTGATCGAAGGAGTGAATTGATGACTTTCACTCTGTCACTTCCTTGCTGATTTGTAGCAAGATTTGTCATAAATAATGCATCCTTTTTGACCTGGATGGCATCTTATGAATGTGAAGGGTGCTTTTTTTTCTAAAGACAAAAGATATAAGCGGAGGTGGCTGGCTTTGCTAGTTGTTGGAATCATACTGTCCCAGCTCGATCATGCCTTTGCAATCCGAGAAAAATTTATGGCAATTGCAGAGACAAAAATCCTGGAACTCGCACAATTTTTTGGTTAAGGTATATCCTTATTCAATATCAATAGTCTTACTTTTGTCGAATGCTTAAGGATCTGATTGTCACAGAGCTTTTTATTTACCCGATTAAATCTCTTGGAGGTATTAGGGTACCTTCTGCCAAGGTGCTAGAGAGAGGATTTCAATATGATCGTAGGTGGATGCTTGTAGATGATCAAGGGTATTTTCTTACCCAGAGGACTTTTTCAAAGCTTGCTCTTTTGCAAGTGGAGTTAGATGGAGATTGTCTCAAGGTATTTCATAAAGGTGAAACTGAGAATAGTATTCGAATTCCCCTTGATAGCGATTCAGATGAATCCTATTCTGTGATGATTTGGGATGATGAAGTCAAAGCAAAAGGTGTTGGTTATCAATATGATCAATGGTTCTCGGAGCAATTGGGTGTTTCCGTTCGGCTTGTACAGATGCAAGAAAATGGTATAAGGTTAGTTGATCCGAAATACGCCAAAAACTCAGAGAATGTCAGTTTCGCAGATGGCATGCCCTATTTGATTATTGGGGAGTCCTCTCTCGAGGATTTGAATAACAGGTTAGATGACTCAGTTGGGATGGACCGCTTCAGACCGAATATTGTTTTTGCAGGGGGCCAGCCTTTTGAAGAAGACAGATGGAGCAACCTTGAGATAGGTGATGCTTTATTAAAAGGTGTAAAACCATGTGCTCGGTGCGTGATGACTACAGTTAATCAAGACACAGGGCAGGGTGGAAAGGAACCTTTAAGGACATTATCCAAATATAGATTACAAGGAAATAAGGTTCTTTTTGGCCAAAATGCTTTGGCAGTGAAGAACGGTGAAATAAGGGTAGGTGACCCGATAATTAAATTATGATTAGTAAACGGTATTACCGCCTGATTTCGCTTTGGGTGTTGGCAGAGACCTTCCTCGGAGGTCTGCTCCATGCCTTTAGAGTTCCTCTTACTGGAGTATTTATCGCCTGTTTTTCGGCACTCTTTATATCCCTTATTTATTCAGCGACCAATAGTTCTAAAAGAGTATTTCACGCTACGTTGATCGTTCTGGTCTTCAAAATGCTTTTGACTCCGCATGCGCCCTTGATTGCATTTTTGTCTGTTGCACTTCAAGGTGGAATAGGTGCGTTGATTCTCGCGGCAATTCCCTCGAAGAAACTAGGTAGAATGCTAGTGGCCGTTTTTGCCTATATGCAATCTGCAACGATGAAGCTTGCTAGTTTGACCATAATTTTTGGTATGGGCTTCTGGGAGGCATTGGATGAATTTATGCTTTCAGTAGTTAGCTATTTCCCATTTTTATCAACTATCCTAAGTGCCAAGAATCTTGTTCTTAGTTATCTGGGGATATATTTAGTGACTGGGATTATGGCAGGTTGGATGATAGGTCGGGTGTCCCTCACCTCCCATAGAGGAAGCCTTCTTGGCTTGGAAGGAAAGACTCTGCCTTCAGGTTCTGCGCGGCGAAAGTCCATGAGCCTGGAGTGGCCTGTGATTTTGACCTTAGGGGTTATATACTTTGTTCCATTTATTCCTGAATCCTTTAGGGAAATGAGCCTCAGAGCAGCGATTATCCTGACCCTTTGGCAACTTTTCCTAGGACCACTCGTGAAAAAAATTCTGTTCAAATTTCTGGGCTCGAGACAGTCAAGTATGATAAGAGAAATCAACTTGATTGAAGGAATTCTACCCGAAATGAGAGATAATCTGCAGATTTCCTGGAATGCAGCAGCATCCCAAAGAGGGTTGAAGCGAGTGCCCCTTTTCGTGAAAACCTGGGTTCAAATAAGCCTTTAAGGAATTAATTCCTGCTTAAGGTTGGTAAGTCTTTACCGCCTGAATGAAATCTTTAACTCTTTCCGGATTTATGTCTGGGTAAACACCATGTCCGAGGTTTGCTATATGTCGTGTCCCTTCAAAAGACTTCATCATCTCATCGGTAGCCGTGATCACTTGTTCGGTATTACCATATAGAGCAGCTGGATCTAGGTTACCTTGAAGAGTCTTCCCCGAACCGATTATCTCCCTTGATTTTTTCACATCCATATTCCAGTCCAAACCAATGGTTTCACAAGGTAGACCGGACATAGTTTCTAAGGCAAAATGAGCGCCTTTCGCAAAGACTGTCACTGGGACCTCATTGATCTCCTCACAAATTGTTTTTATGTATCGTAGAGAGAAGTCATGATATTGATCCGGGCCAAGAATCCCTGCCCAACTATCAAAAACCTGAACCAAATTTGCCCCAGCTTTAATCTGGGATTTCAGGTAATTAATGGTACTCTCAGTAATCATGTCTAACAAATTGTGAGAGAGCACGGGCTCCGTGTAGAGCATCTTTCGGGCATTAGAGAAAGTCTTGCTTCCGCTACCTTCAATCATGTATGCAAAAATGGTCCAAGGTGCCCCAGCAAATCCTATGAGCGGTACTCGATTATTTAGATTTTTCTTGGTGATTTCTATGGCTTTTATGACATAGCTCAGATCATTGGCGCCATCAGCAATCCGAAGTTTTTTCAAATCTCTTGAATTGGTAATCGTATTCGGAAACCAAGGTCCTTTTTTCTCAACCATCTCATAAGGAAGTCCCATGGCTTCTGGAATCACAAGGATATCAGAGAAAATGATTGCAGCATCTACACCAAGAATATCAACAGGCTGAATAGTCACCTCTGCGGCAAGTTCAGGTGTTTGTGCGAGTTCGATAAAACCTGAGACAGAACTTCTAACTGCTCTATATTCAGGCAGAATTCTTCCCGCTTGTCTCATTAGCCAAACCGGCGTTCGTTCTACGTCTTCTCCTTTGGCTGCTCTTAACAACAAATCATTTTCTAAGCTCATGGCACAAAGATAGTTTTCCAATTCCTATTGAATGAAACTATTTGGTCATAAAAAAACAGGAATAAAGCATTACTTAATTCCTGTTCGAAAATTAGAGTTGGTTTAGTATATCTTAATTTCTTTCTATTCTCTTAAAGTCAGAATCCTCAAGGCCGAGAAACTCAACCACGGCTTCATAGTTCGTCCAATCAATTCTAGCACCTGAGAACTCCCCAGGGACAACAACTATCCTAAAAATTTGATTATCAGTCCATTCTGGTCCAAGGGTAGAGGGGTCAATTGCTCCGTCAAGAAAAAGACTAAAGTCCGCTGTCGTAAAATCATAGTTGTAAACCAAGATTCCGTTTTCGAAAAACACGCTTTGAGGTAAAGCTCTCCAAATAGGATTATCTTCTACAACTCCCCACAAGTTATAGGCTAGAACAACATCGCTTTCAAAAATTTCTGGCTCAAATAGAAACAATGCGCTGTACTGATCTTCTTCTGTGAAAGTCACCTCAACCTCGAATACTTCCGAGACTATGTTGGTGCCATCAGCACCTTGGGGTCCTTGAGGCCCTTGAGGTCCAACAGGGCCTGGAGGTCCTATAGGACCTTCACATGCTTGGAAAATGAATAATGCGACCAAACTGAAGAGTGGAAATAGTTTTTTCATAAAATATTATTTGGTAATTGAGTCTTTTAGAAGACGATAAAAATCGCTAATAGGTTGGCTAAAAAATAAAAAGTAATTATTCTACCGGAGCCAACACCTGAACCTGGTTTTCAGATAGAATTCTATCGATGAAGACTCCACTCAACGAGTACCCCTCTTTAGCAGCAAATTCCTCCAATTCTTTCTTTACTTTGTTAGGACTTGGCATCACAAAGCGATTGCCTTTTAGACTTGCCACCAGATATCCAGTCTGTGGAAATTCGCGGATTTCTAGCGTTTCTTGAATTAAAGCATGCTCAAATCCGATAAAAACCCTCATGGTATCAAGCTTTCCTGAAGGTTCAATTTCATAAATGGTATGAAGCTTCTTACCGGGCTGAGTACTGAGGATTGATTCGATTTTTTCAAAAGTGCTTCCTAGTCTATCATCTTGGGGTGTTCCTTCATAAGTCAAACCAACCAGAATTGGAGGTTTCTCATCGACATAGCTTATAAGGATAGGGTTGTTTCCACCGAGATAATCAAAAACCACAAGGTAAACTCCAACAAGAGCCAATAATCCTATTCCTAAATAGATGACTTTCTTATTCATGATTTAAAAAATATATCGGACCCCAACTCCACCTTGTCCCTTCACATGACCAACTCTATCAAGTAATTCTAGAAAAAAGCCCGCTTCCCCAAATACACTGATCGGCGTCTCATCGAAGTAGTACTCTACCCCTAAAAACACCTCACCGCCGAAATCTACATTGGTGCGTTCTTCTTGTTGAACAGGTTGATCCGGATTCACTTGATTCAAGGTGTATTGATAGCTTGCATTGGTAGTTCTGAACTGAAGACCTAATCCGGCGTAACCCATTAAATAACCTTTTTCTATTCCGAAGGCTTCAGAAAAGTCATCATTGTAGGCTAATCGACCATTTAAGGATACCCCTCTTTTGGCAGAATTATTTTGGTGAAAAGCATTGTCCTGAGGAGGGTTATTCTCGAAATCTCTTAAGTAGTAGCTGCTACTATTTACCCCAGCAAGGCCAATCATGCCTTCGTAGGAAATGTAGTCACTAATAAAATCACGGTACGTGATGGAGAATGGCTCACCTAATCTAATACCTACGCCTCTTTCTTGCGCAAACCCGATAAAAGGCAGCAGGAATAAACCAATAAACAGGATTTTTTTCACGAGTAATCTTTTGCGCAATGCAGAGCAAGAATCGGGCTAAATAGCCATACTCTTAAGTTGCATTTGGTGCAACTGGGTGTAGTACCCTCCTTTTCCTAACAATTGATCATGAGTTCCTTCTTCCACGATTTCTCCTTTGTGAAGAACAATGATCTTGCTGGCTTTCTGGATAGTAGAAAGTCTATGGGCAATGACTATAGAGGTCCGGCCTTTCATCATCTTTTCAATTGAACTTTGAATTAACTCCTCAGTCTCGGTATCGACTGATGAAGTAGCTTCATCAAGAATGATGATTTCAGGATTGTAAACCATGGCACGAACAAATGAAATCAATTGTCTTTGTCCCACTGAAAGAGTTGCTCCGCGCTCCATTACGTTGTAATCAAGTCCTCCAGGAAGCTTTTCTATGAATTTCTTCGCACCTACCATTTCTGCGGCCTTCATAACTTGCTCTCGAGATATTTCTGGATTACCTAAAGTAATGTTGTAGTAAATGGTATTTGAAAAAAGAAAGACATCCTGTAAAACAACCCCAATATGCTTTCTCAAGGCTTCCAATTTGTATTCATTCACATCAACACCGTCGATGCTGATGTGACCTTTATTTATTTCATAAAACCTGGACAGAAGGTTGATTACAGAGGACTTACCTGCCCCTGTGGCACCAACGAGGGCGACTGTTTCACCGGGATTAACCTTGAAATTGATGTCCCTTAGAACATATTCTTCATCCACGTATGCAAACCAAACCTTACTCAGTTGAATCTCTCCCTTGATGCTCTCAGGACTGTATTCTCCTTCGTCCGATATATGTTCTGTACTATCTAAAAGCTTAAAAATTCTTGAGGAACTAACCACTCCCAGTTGAAGAGTATTGAATCGATCTGCAATCAATCGAATTGGCCTGAAAAACAGCTGCAGATACATGATAAAGGAAATCAGTATTCCGATCTGAAGGTCCATGCCTAAAACACCTACTGCACCGTACCACACTACAAGACCTATTCCTATCGCTTGAATAATCTCTGCTACAGGGAAATAGATGGAGTAGTAAAGGACAGATCTTATGTGAGCGGCTCTATGCTCCTTGTTAATTTCTTGAAACTTCTCATATTCCTTTTTCTCCCGATTGAATATCTGTACGATATTCATTCCCGTGATATGCTCTTGAAGAAATGAATTTAGATTGGATACCGCATTTCGAACATCATTGAAGGTGACCTTAATTTTCTCCTTAAAGATGTAAGTTGAAATAATCATCATTGGAAGTGTGCAAAGGCTCACCAGTGTTAACCTCCAATCGACAATGAACATGACAATCAAAATAGTGACGAGTTGGAGCAAGTCTCCAATTATTGCGGCTAGGCCTTGACTAAAAACATCAGCCAGCGTCTCAATGTCAGAGATGTTTCTGGTGACTAATCGACCTATTGGCGTATTATCAAAAAACTTCAGTTTCAGCCGAAGGAGATGCCTGTAAAGCATGGTCCTGATATCTCTGATTATCACCTGACCTATCCAACCTGAATAGTAAGTATGGGCCCATTGGACAATGGCTTGTAGAATCATTAATCCTACCAAAAGCATAATGATACCATACAGGCCTTGAACATCGCCAAGTGCGACATAGTCATCAATCGCCACCTGAATGAAATAAGGACGAGTAGGGGCAAGTGCCGCCATCGATACGGTCAAAAAGATCAAGAAGTAGAACTGTAGCTTATAGGGACCTACAAACGAGTACAGCTTCCTTAAAACTTTGGAATCTACAATTTCTCCAGAGGAAGTATTTTCTTTTTCTAAACTCAAAGTGTGCTAATCTAAGAAGATTTGACCTGGGTATTCTACGTTATTCAAAAAGAGTCCATGAGCGGGAGCTGCCTTGCCAGCCTTAGTTCGATCCTTCGATTTGATTATCTCTACTATGGACTCAGGGCTTCTTTTTCCCAATCCGATTTCAACCAGAGTTCCGACGATTGCTCGTACCATTCCTCTTAAAAATCGATTGGCAGTTATATGGAATAACAATTCTCCATTCTTTTGTTCCCAATAGGCCGAGAATAATTCACAACGAAAATGATTGACTTCTGTTTGAACCTTACTGAAGGATTCAAAATCTTCATACTTTAAAAGGATAGCCGCTCCCTGATTCATTAACTCAACATCTGGTTGAGCAAAAGAGTACCAGGCTTGACCTTCCAGGAATGGATTTTTCTGGAATATCATTCGGTAGAAATAGGACCTTTTTTCGGCATCGAAGCGAGCATGTGCTTCAGGGCTTACCTCTCTAATATTATGTATGGCTATCTCACGTGGAAGAATACCGTTGAGACCTTTGACAAACTTATAAGAGTCTAATTCTTTCGCTGTATCAAAGTGGAAAATTTGATAAGCGGCATGTACTCCGGTATCGGTTCTACCACTTCCCTGAATTGTATGCGGTTCTCGCAAAAAAGTACTCAATGCTTTTTCAATTTCACCCTGCACAGAACTAGCATTTTCCTGCTTTTGCCAGCCATGAAAAGGAGTGCCGAGGTAACTGAGTTCAACGAAGTATCGCCTTGAGGTGGACATTCAGGCAAAGATAGTATTCCTCCTACAATGCGGAAGTGATCTTACTTGGTATTCCTCTTTTAAGGAGTTTACTTTGCAGAAAATTTCAAAGATATGATTCAAAGAATTCAATCGATATTTCTACTCTTGGTCGGACTAAGCATGATCGCTACACTTCTGTTTCCTCTATGGAATTTGCCAGAAGATCAAGGAACAGCTGGTTCTTATGAGTTAACTGCCTTAAGTATGGATAGATTCTCGGCCGATGGAGTTGTTGAAGAGAGCATTTCCAAATGGTATATAGCTGCCTTAGCAGGTTTAGTAATGGTGATGGCTTTTGTCTCTGTTTTTCAATACAAGAATCGAGGTCGACAAATGATGCTAAATATGATCAACTCCTTGTTAATGGTCGGCCTGGTAGCTACTGTTTTTATCACTACAAATGGCTTGATTTCCGCCTTGGAGAGAACTGATTCGGGATCTTATGGAATTGGCTTTTGGGTTATTTTAGTTGCCATGGTCCTAAATATGCTGGCCAATCGGTTTATTCGAAAAGATGAAGCTCTGGTGAGGTCAGTAGATCGAATTAGATAAAAAAGGGCCGGCTTATGAAGCCGGCCTTTTTCAATTTACCAAAATCTTATCCCTACCGTAGGGTAGAAAGTGTTGAAGTTTTCGGTGGCAATGACACCTACCTGAAGTGAGATGTTTTTATTGATCTTACGATTGTAAAAAGCTCTCATCGTAGTTCCAGAGAACAATTCTGTATCGTTTGAATTCAGTAGGTAACCTACACCAAAGGTGTTTCTTCTATCTTTTTGAACATTCCCAAACTCCCAGGCAAATTCGGCATCAACGAACCAATTACTGTTGACCTTCACATTGCCACCTTCTCTCTCAGGGAAGTAAAAAACGTTGGAAATGGCTCCGCCTATTGAAAACTGTCTAAGGTTTAAATGTGTCCTAAAGCCGACTACTGGGGTGAAGTCCCCACCTGTAAAATCTATTCCTACCGGGAAGGTGAGTTCGATACTGCTTAGATAAGGGACATAATTCGCCTCTAGATCATAGATTACCCCATCAATACTCGTCTGGTAGTAGTTTTCCGTAAGACGATAAGCAAGGGTAGTAAACTCTGGGAAATCCTCTGCGCTTTTTAAGACTTTCTGAAAAACCTCGGTTAGTGTCTCCGTGTCGTGCTCCTCATTATTGTAGTAGAGGATTAAAGTGCCTTCATTAGGAAGTGAGAAGGCCAATGTATCCGTTATTGGGAAATTAGCATCGGCCCAGATAAGATCATTCCCTTTCAATGGGTTTTGGATGTCCTGGCCTATGGATATCCCATAAAAGGCCAGGAATACACACAAAGTGGTGGTTAGCGTTTTCATTTTATGATAATAGTTAGTGGTTTCTTATTCGTTTCATTTTCTACTCGAGCTGTGAGCCCTCGTCCGTTCTCAGTGGTTTCCTGAGGTTTACTTCCAAATCTCAGTCTACCTTTTTCTTTTAGTCCCCAGGATACAGCAACTGTGTGATAGGTCTGCCTTTCGACTTCCTCAGCTGGAATGAATTTTCCTCTTGGAGTCAGATCCATAGTGCTGACCTCCATTGTCGTTTCTAATGCCAGGGATCTTTCAGGCCCTTCAAAGCTTTCGAAATACTCTCTCTCTATTTCCGCTGGTTCTTCTTCTACCGGATCTAGTTCATTTGATTCTGTCTGCTCCATATTTGGGACTATCTCAGTAGAGGAAGGAGAGTCTATCTCTTCAGCAAGTATTTCGGTAGGAGCCTGGGAGTCTATGATCGCAGAACCCTGACGGATCTGGTAGAAAGCCAAGAGTATCAAACCTGCCAGAGAAGCTGCGATCAATAAAGGTCTCCAAGCAAATGCTTTTTTCTCCTTGTCTAATTCTTTCTCAATTCTGTCCCATGCGAATGCAGATGGACTATGCTTAGGAAGCTCTTTGAGATTTGAATCAAGTTGACTATCAAAGTCCTTTTTCTTCATGATTCCTTCCCAGGAACTGTCATCAGGGCTATATTCTTTCCAATTCTTTTTCATGCCCTTAAGAGGTTTGTAATTCTACTTTTCAAAAGCCTCCTGGCGTAGCTGTACTGGGATTTTGAGGTGTTTTCGCTTATCCCTAAAAGTTCGCCACATGCTTTATGCGTATATCCTTCTACTGCTACCAGAACAAACACTGCTCTCGCCCCGTCAGGCAGGCTAAATATTGCCTGATCCAAAACCTCCGCATCAAACCAGGAATCGAAATCATTTACGGATTCTTCCACTGAATCCAGAGGTTCGAATTGAAGTCGCTTTTTACTTTTCCTGATAGCCTTCCTTGCGGCAATGGTTTTCATCCATGATATGAGGGCTTCAGGATGAGATAGCTTTCGGATATTTTGAAAAACCTCCACGAAGGTGTCCTGCAAAACGTCATGAGCTTCCTCTTCATCATTCAAAACCCTATATGCAAGTGAGTAAACCATTGTTTTTGTCATTTCAAAAAGCTGAAACTGTGCTTTCCTGTCATCGAGGATGACTTTGGAAATCAATTCATGATTGAGCTTTTTTTGATTCATTTTCTTGGCGTTCTAATTAAAAGAGCCTGAGAGTTGGACAATGGTTGGAATAGGAATGAAAAAAAGTTGATTTTTTTTCAAAAAGCTTCCTAAGGGGTTGCTGAGGCGGATTCAGCAATAAATTATGAATTGGAAAATTTGATTAGTCGAATAAAAAAGTACAAAAAATTACCTACTTAGAGTGGTGTTTTCGATCCCACAGATATTAAAAATGCTAAATTCCTGATTGAATAAATTGATTAGAATGAGACTAGAGACGCTGGCTATACATGGAGGAAACCGAATCACCGATACGGAGAAACCGGCCATTCAACCAATAACTTTAAGCACCACATTTATTCATCAGGAGGATTCTATGGTTTACTCCAGAGCGAGTAACCCAAATAGAAATGCACTTGAAGGTTTACTGGCAAAATTGGAATCGGGGAGTGATGCTGCAGCCTTTGCTTCAGGGAATGCCGCTGGTGTGAGTGTCTTTTCAGCCCTCCGACCGGGTGATCATGTGATTGCGCCAGATGATATGTATCATGGCTTGAGAAGTGGACTCACAACACTTTTTGAAGGTGTGCTTGAGGTATCCTTTGTTGACATGACTTCTACAAGTAATGTGGCGGATGCCATGAAACCAAACACAACGTTGGTTTGGATAGAAACTCCTTCTAATCCACTTTTAAAGGTCTCAGATATAGTAGCTATTTCTAAAGTTTGTAAAGAGAATAACTCCATCTTGGTTTGCGACAATACCTTTGCCACCCCGGTATTTCAGAACCCGATTCTCCTGGGCGCTGATTTGGTGATGCATAGTAGCACCAAATTTTTTGGAGGTCATAGCGACATTATGGGAGGGGCCTTAATTACTAAAGACAAGAATGAATTCTGGGAACGAATTCGCAATGTTCAGAAAACCGGTGGGGCTGTTCCATCTCCGATGGATTGCTATTTACTCACACGAAGTATCAAAACATTGCCTTATCGAATGAAAGGTCATGCTGAGCACGCTGGTCAATTGGCAACTTTTCTGGATAGCCACCCCAAGATTGATCGGGTTTATTATCCTGGCTTAAAATCTCATCCTGGACATGATGTGGCAGTTTCTCAAATGTCTGGCTTCGGAGGAGTCCTGTCCTTTTTGGTTAAAGATGGAAAGGAGGCGGCTGATCGATTAATCGAGAATTTGAGATATTTCACCAATGCAACAAGCCTTGGAGGGGTGGAGAGTCTAATCGAAAGACGGGCAGCCTCCGAGGGAGAGGATACCAAAACACCTCAGAACCTAATCCGGGTTTCCGTAGGCTTGGAGCATTTAGATGACCTACTCCAAGATATGGATCAGGCCTTAGGGGTTTAATCCTTAACCAATTCAAAGCCTGCGTTCACCCAAGGAGTGAGTCCGCCTGTAAGATGACTAACATTTGTATAGCCATTTTCAGATAGGAGTTTGGCCGTCTCGGCACTTCTTTTTCCAGCGCTACAATAGATATAGACAGCTTTGTCTTTAGGTATTTCTAGAATTTGCTCAGAAAAGCCAGGATCAAAGTAATTGATCATTACAGCATTTTTGATTTTACCTTCTGCAATTTCTTCAGGTGTTCTCACATCAATCAACACAGCATTGCTTTTTCCAATCCCTTCTTTGAATTCAACTGCAGATAGGTTCTGTATCTCCATGGATACTTCCTTTTCTGGAGAACTCGTTGAGATCTCTGATTTCTTTTCGTTGCAAGATTGCAATGCCAAAAGGGCAAATAGGGTGATGGCTATTTTTCTCATTTTATCTGGTTAATATTTCAAAATTGAGAATTCTTTCTGGAAGGTTTTGTGACCAAAGTCCCATTACCTCAAATTCTTTCCAAATCGGTTTTGGTTTTTTCATTTGCTGGTTCTTCTCCCGTGTTCACTGTACTTGCAGGTTCAAATAGTAACACCGATACCTGCTTTTCAGCAGTGGGTTTATGTTCGACACCTCTCGGGACAATTAGGAATTCTCCCTCGCGAACCTTCACCTTTTTATCTCTGAACTCCATAATAAATTCACCATCGATAACGAGAAATAGTTCGTCTTCATTTTCATGAGAATGCCAGACGAAATCACCTTGAAACTTAGCAAGTTTGACTTGTTGTCCATTTAATTCACCTGCGATTCTAGGGTTCCAGTGATCCGAAAATAAGTCGAATTTCTCTTTGAGGTTAATTGCTTCAAAACTCATTGGAAGGTCATATTAGTCTTTAGCCAAATTAAGGATTTTCATGATTGCTTCCGGAACAAAGGAGTCCTCATCATAAAAAACGGGACCATTTGCTAGGAGTGATAGTACAACACCAGATTCTGGATGTATCAAAATGAAGGATCCGGAAGACGGTAGTTCCCCAGCATGGAAATAGATTTTATCTCCTTGCTTTGTTTCACTCGAATACCACCCTAATCCATACCGGATCCCATCCATATCCGTATTGACTAGAGAATTTTTGAAACCTTCACTTTCGAAATAACCTATTTCCAGCAAATGATTCCCGAAAATCAGGAGATCATCTGTAGTTGAGATCAGCCCGCCTGAAGAATAGCTGTAACTCAGATCATAGTCAGGCCCCTCTTCCTGTGTAAACAGATAAAATTTACTTTTGCCTTCTTGATTGCCTCCTCTGATGTCTCCCGAAGTATTGGACATTTTTTGAGGTTGCCAAAGCAATGAATCCATTAATTCCAGATAGGTGAGCCCGCTAATCTTTTCGAGACTTGCTCCTAATAAAGTGTAACCATAAGAGGAATAGAGATAGTCCTGACCCGGCGCGAATTCCAATGGTCTATCGATGAAAAGTTCTAATGCCTCGTGCAGACTCGGGTAAAATTTTTGTTGATGAATTTCGTCCAGACTCACTTCCTTGTAGTCAGGTACTCCGGCTGTATGATTTGCTAATTGTCTTGCGGTAATTGTAGAATACGGATCGGGTAAGCCTGAAATGAATTGACCAATCCCAGCGTCCACGAGTCCAGAATCTAACCCATTCATTTGGTATAAGGCGTATGCCGTCATAGTCTTGGAAACACTGGCTATTCTAAATTGAGTTTGGGGTATCACTTCCGAGCTATCTTTGATGCTGCGATATCCATGACCTTTAGAGTATATATTATATCCCTGTTTGCTAAGTGAAAACTGAATGCCAGGCGCAGGATATTCATCGAGTAGGAATTCCAATTCCTGATCGATTTGACAACTCAAATCTTGGCAAGTCTCAGAAGGTGCATTGGGGTCCATTTCTAGAGAATTACTAAAAGTGGCTTTTGCGGATAATACAGCATTATCTCTATTCCATTCTCCGAAACTGTTAGCTCTGGTGAAGGTGAGCATCTTTTCATTTTTGCCTTTAATCCCGGTAACGCCGAAAGCCGTGCCCGCCAACATCTCATTTATTCGGACATCAATAACCTCTTCCCCATCTACTATTACGGTATCATAGTGAACCCGGTCGGGGTATTCCTTCTCGAAATCATCGTAAGCTTTGTAAATATATTTCCTATCCTTTAAATCTAGAATCCATTCGAAAACCATGTAAAAAGGCTCTTTTGGATCCAAAGCATAAGGGCGCAGATCAAAGTCCAACCAGCCCTTTCGAATTTCTGATTTAATGATTATGTTTTCATTTAGAAGGTCTTTTCCGGGTTTTCGATTATTGCTTTCATCAACATCCATCATCCGAAACCGAACTTTGAATTGAGGCAGCTTGCTAATAGCGATTCTCAATGAAGCGCCCGTCATAAAGTTTAAATCTTCGGATTCGCTTGGATCAATTAGAATTGCCATTGCACTTCCTCCCGATAGGGTGTCATAGGCAAGCATACCTCGCGGCAAGAAACTTTTGCCATTTCCAATTTCAATGCTTCTCGGTTTGAGCTTCTCATCAGTTACAGTTACTTCTTGAAGCGTAATTTCTTTTGGAGAAAGCTGAATAAGTATGGGTTGGGAATAGTCAATTGAAGAAAGTGTCTTTTTACGTGTTTCGAACCCTAAAGCTGCAAAGTAAACCTCAAACGAGTCATCGGGCTTCTTGATGTACAAAATGAAATCACCATTTTCTTCAGATATCGCACCATATTCCGTTCCTGGGATTCCAATACTAGCATAGGGGAGAGGGTTACCTTTTGAGTCTGTAATTTTCCCTTTGAGGTTGACTTGGCTATACACCAAAACCAAAGGGAGCCTAAGAAGGATGCAAAAGATTATCGCTTTTTTCATTCGCCTAAATCTATTCATACATGCTCAAGGCAGGTTATTGAGGTTGGTTTATTTATAAATTCTTAACTGTTTGTTGGCTTTCATTTAATTGTACTTGACCGAAAACTCCTTCTCGCTACTGATTTTTATCATTTTTATTTTTAACCGTTAGATTTAATCTTGCCTAAACTAAAACGATAAACCGATGCCAAAAAGACTGGAAAAAGCAAGTATCATCCGGGCTTGTCAGATAAAACAGGAGTTAGAAATTGAAGACTTTGAAAAAGAGATCTCGGCTCTCAAGAAGGAAATTTATGCTCACGATGAAACACCTAGTCAGGGTGATTCAAGCGCTGCCGAACGAACTGAGGTTCTCCATAGGTATGAGACCGAAGTTGGCTTTTTGAAAGATGAATTAGAAATTCTTTCCAATATCGACGCCGATGGGGAAATAAGTGAAGTAGCTCCAGGTGCTGTAGTGGTGACAGATCAGAGAATCTTTTTTGTGTCTGTATCTATTGAACAGGTGGAGGTTAATGGTCAGCAGATTTTTGGTATGTCTACCAAGGCACCAATCTACCAGGCCTTAAGAGGAAAAGTAGCAGGAGATAAATTAGATTTTAATGGAATTCATTATTACATCCAGGATGTTTATTAAACTCTTATCAACTAGAAAGCCCTTCAGAAATGAAGGGCTTTTTTTATTTCGTTGGATACCAATTTCTTAACCTTACATCAACTTGCGGTTTCGAACTTTGAACCATCTTCTTAAATTTTTCTACATCGCTTAGACCATCAGGGCCTCTATAGTGATATGGGTAAACCATTTTAGGTTCGAACTCAATAACTGCACTCGCCGCTTGATCCACACTCATAGTATAAGGTAAATTCATGCAAACGAAGGCCACATCAATATTTTCCAAAGCTCTCATTTCCGGAATATCCTCAGTGTCACCGGAGATATAGACTTTCTTATCTCCTATGGTAAGAACGTATCCATTTCCCCTTCCTTTTGGATGCCGGCTTTCGGCCGTTTCGGGTAAGTTGTACATTGGAATTGCTTCAATTCTGAATGAATCAAAAGATTTTCTTTCTCCATTCCCGATACTAATTACCTCCTTGTATTTACCTTCAGGCAGCTTGTCAACTACCGCTGAAGGAGCAATAATTGTGGACTTCTTTAGGTCGAGTCCGTCTAAAGTTTTTTGATTATGATGATCTCCGTGGATGTCTGTGATTAGAATGTAATCTGGTGAATTACTGCCTTCAAAAACCTCAGCCCCGCCATAAGGATCTACATAAATAGTACTTTCTCCAAAATCCAAAACTAAAGTGCCATGTAGGACCGGATTGATTTCTAAAGAACCCAATGAAGTTTCAATTTTGTCCTGAGCCTTTACTATTCCTGACAGAAGGAAGATTAGTATTAGTAGTTTTTTCATGATTCAATAAGATGTGGTGTATGCTAAATAAAGGGGTAATCAAGAGTAATTGTTTGTTAGTCGTTTTGTCACCCCTGGTTTATGAATTAATTAAATAATTACTATCTTCTCAGAAATAATTTTTAACCAATTCGCGAATGGCAACCCAGCCCATAGAGTTGATATTAGCCCGACAATTTGGAGATTCTCTAAGTCAGGC
>CAZLUY010000129.1:0-5549 GCA_964562785.1 uncultured Limnohabitans sp.
CAAGAGGTCCAATGTTCAGCCTTCAATATTTTGACAAAGCAGGTGAGGCAGTATTGAAGGTATTCCTTCAGGAAAAGTCTGACTATGATGCATCTGAAGTTTTGGTAGGTGAGCACAGGGCTGAAAATCAAAGTGGAGAACTGGAGATCGAAGCTTTTGACAAGCCTGAATATACCAGTCGTGAAGACCTTGACTTTGACACTTTCCAAAAGGAATGGGAAGGAATGAAAGACACGCATGACTTCTTTGGAATGCTTAGAAAACATAAGCTAAATCGTCTTGATGCTGTGAAGTGGATAGATAATAAGTGGGCCCATGAAGTAGATCGATTGGCTGTAAGAGAGGTATTGAAGGTTGCTTCTGAAACTAAGCTTCCAATCATGATTTTCGCTGGAAACAAGGGTAATATCCAGATTCATCAAGGGCCTGTGAAGACCATTCGTCCGCTAAATCAGTGGCTCAATGTCATGGATCCAGATTTCAATATGCATCTGAATGAAGACATGGTAGATTCTGCCTATGTAGTTCATAAAAACACGGATGATGGATTGGTATCTGCCCTTGAACTATTCGACAAGAATGGAGAAATGGTAGCTCAATTCTTCGGTTTGAGAAAGCCTGGACTTCCTCAGAAGCCAGAATGGAAAGAATTGGTCGATAGCTTGAACTAAGAGAAAATTGCGGGAGGTATCTCTCCCGCAAAATTTTTGATTCTATGTTTAGAATTAATCTAATTAAAATAATCGCTTTTCTTTATCTCTTCCTTCTGGTTGGTACTTCATGGGCATTAGAACCCATCAAAGTACTCAACGAGAAAGGTGAGCCAGTTCTACATGCGCTGATTCAGGTGGGTAATCAAAAACCATTTGCGGTAAATGGAACGGGCGAGATATCATTGAATACAGATAAGGCATCTGAGCGGGTATTGATCTTCGCCATGGGTTATGAAACCCAAACGATCAGCCCTGAGGAATTCAATGCACTTTCTGAGATTATTCTTAAAGAAAAGCAATCCTCATTAAGCGAAGTGGTGGTATCTGCTACAAGGACCGATAGAAGTGTTGAGGATCTTCCTATGCCTGTCACAGTTCTCAGTCAGGAAAAAATTCAGGAGACTGGTGGATTGAGGCTTTCAGATGTGCTACGGGAGCAAACGGGTCTTCAAATTACCTCGGAGCATGGTTCGAACCTTCAAATGCAAGGTCTGGATTCTGATTACATCTTGATCCTTTTGGATGGAGAGCCATTGATCGGTAGAACAGCTGGAACATTTGACCTGGACAGAATATCCGTTTCAAATATTGAGCGGATTGAAATTCTCCGAGGCCCTTCAAGCGCTATCTACGGTAGTGAGGCAATGGCCGGTGTCATTAACATTATTACCAAATCGGTTACCCAGCCCAAAACTCTGAACCTCGGCTTAAGGCATAGAAGTTTTAATACTTGGAATCCATACGCCGAACTTGGACTGAATCAAGGGAATTGGAAAGTAGATCTGCTTTATGATTATTTCCAAACCGATGGATTTGATCTTACCCCGGATGTGGTTGGACAGACGCAAAATCCCTACAATGCGCAAACCGCCCAGGTTAAGATCAAGGGTCAACTTTCCAAGAAACTGGAATTGAGCCTTTTTGGTCGGGCTTATATGGAAGGTGGCAGCGGCTTACTGGAAGTAAATGCTGAAGATCCTGACGCTCGTCTTATCACGCTCAACTCTGAGCTTAGAGACTGGAATTTCAATCCTACGCTTCGATTTAAGCCGAATGAAAACTGGTTACTTTCTCTTAGAGGAATGAGTAACTGGTACTCTACCCTATCAGATTCGCGTGTTGCCAGTTCAGGTGAGGAATTCGATTTACAGGACTTCAATCAATTCTTTCATAGAACTGAGCTTCAAACCGATTATCAGGCCAATGAAGAGAACCTAATCACCTTAGGTCTTGGACATATTATAGAGACTGTAGAGGCCACCAGATATGAGGAGAAGAATCGTTTTGATGCGGGATATCTCTTCTTGCAGCATCAATGGAATCCCAGTGACAGATTCAACATGATCACGGGCTTCAGAGCTGATCTCCATAGTGAATATGGTGGCAGATTCAGCCCAAAAGTCTCAGCTCAATATGAGATTTCTGAAAACCTAAGTGTACTTGGCTCGGTTGGATCCGGCTTCAAAGCTCCTGACTTCAGGCAATTGCTCCTCAACTTCAACAATGCTGCTGTAGGTTATTATGTCTTCGGTGCCCTTTTAGCTGAAGAAGGAATTCAGGATCTACAGGATCAGGGCTTGGTATCACAAATTCTTATCCTGCCAGAAACTCTCGGAGATCTTCAGGCGGAAACCTCATGGGCATTCAATGCGGGAATGAAATGGAGCCCAAGTGCCAGATTAAGAGTTCAAGTCAACGCTTTCAGAAACAACATCGACAATCTGATCGAGACGGCGCCGATCGCCCGCTTAACTACGGGTTCAAACGCCTTTTCATACTTCAACATTAGCTCTGTGGTCACTCAAGGTGTGGAAGTAGATCTGGGATACACCCTTAGAGAAAATCTAACCTTAAGCCTTGGCTATGCCTATTTGGATACCAGAGATCTGGATGTTTTGGAGCAAATCGACAATGAGGAGATTTTCAAAAGGGATGAGAATAACATTACTCAATTGGTCACACGCTCTGACTATGGCGGGCTATTCAATCGCTCCCGTCACAGTGGAAACTTCAAGGTGAATTATCGTGAAAGGCTAACAGGAATAAACCTAGCATTAAGAGGAATCTATCGTGGAAAATTCGGATTTGCAGACCTCAATGGAAATCTCATCCTCGATGATCCAGCCGAGTACGCCGATGGATGGCTCAGCTTAAACCTGACCGCATCAAAAAACATTTCAAATCGAATCAATCTGGAGCTTGGAGCGACCAATATCCTGGACACTCAGACTCCAAACCAACCCAACAATCCCGGCAGAGTAATCTTCGCCGGAATCAATATATCTGTATTCAAAAATTAAAATCAATCAAACCTTAATATAAAATGAACACCTCAATTAAACTTATCGCTATTTGTGCCTTTGCACTCTTTGCTTTCTCTTCCTGTGACGAAGGCGATGATCCACTTCCAATGGTCCCAGTGGAGACCCTTCTCGTTTCTGATTTTGAAGCACCAAATGATGTAATCGATAGAGCTACTGGAACAGTCGTGGAAGAAAGACCTTTCCAATACTTCAGCCTTGAGCAAAACCGTCAGGTAACTGAAGGTGATGATTGGGATCTGGCTTTTAAGGGGACAACTATCCGGGTTAATTCAAATTCCAACGTGAGTGCAGCGGTTGTAACTGGAATCTTTGATGAGATTTCTTCAGTGCCAGCTAGTGCGGTATTCGCAACAGACTCTGAAACTGAATTGGCCATACCTACAGGAGGTGGTAATGGCTGGTATAACTACAACCCTGCCTTGAACACCATCACTCCGATCCCTGGAAGAGTCATTCTTGTTCGTACGGCTGAAGGCAACTATGCAAAAATCGAAATCCTTAGCTACTACAAAGGCAATCCTCCAGTAGCTGAAATCGATCCTTTTGCTACTCCGAGCGCACACTACACTTTCCGATTTGCTTTACAGCCAAATGGATCCACAGAATTCTAAACATAGATTTGTTTAGGTTGAGTAGGGAGGCTTTTGGGCCTCCTTTTTTTAGTCCAAAACTCTTTTCCCGAAGAGATAAGCCTTTGACCAATAGCGGTTACTCAGATAGTCTTCTGAAACACCGAGAGAGCTGGATGAATGAATAAAGCGGATATCCTTTCTTGAAACTTCAGTCACTATCCCGGCATGAGTCACTCGCTTTCTCCTTTTGCTTGTGGCAAAGAAAACCAGGTCTCCAGGTTTAAGGTCATTCTTTCCCACCTTTTTACCCATCTTGCTTTGGTCAGCAGAAACTCTAGGCATGGTAATACCCACAGGGTAATACGAATGGTAAATCAAGGCTGAGCAATCAATGCCGGACCTTGTGGTTCCGCCGTACTTATAAGGTGTACCTGTATAACTTCTGGCAGTATTGATCACCACATTAAAAGGTTCCTGAGCAGCATTTTTCTTGGATGCACAGGAAGTGGCAAAAATCATCGTTACTATAGAAACTAAAGCAAAAATTCTGAAACTCCGGTTCTCCATATGCGTGATGAAGAATCAAGGATAATGCCGAACAGGAAATCTCCAAATGCACCAAGGAAAAAGAAGGGATTTCACTAAATTCATCCACCCTTTCAAATAATGAGTAAAGAAGACTTCCATAATCTCCCTTTTCACAAGAAGATCAACCTCCTATTTACCGAGGGGACCTTTGTTGTGGGTATCAGATATTATGGCCACAAGGTAAACCTTTACCTTTTGGAGGATGAGTATATCGAGGTCTTTTACAATCATAAGCTGGACAAAATTGACAAGATCGATTTCCTCCCCCGAGATCATACCCGAATGAAATTTTACCTCGATCAGATTCAGCTGGATTAAAAAACCGGATAGCTTTCACTACCCGGTTTTTTTGTTTCTGATTCTTAAAGCTTTCGCTTGATAAAGTCCGTCATCATGGTATAGAGATGCCAGGTAGTATTCCCTCCATAAATTCCATGATTTCTATTCGGATAATAGAAGGTCTCAAATTGCTTATCTGCAGTAACCAAAGCATTCAATAAGTCTACCGTATTCTGGAAATGCACATTGTCATCTCCAGTTCCGTGGATCAGCATGAAGTTGCCTTTCAGTTTATTGACATGATTGATCGGGCTATTTTCATCGTATCCAGCAGCATTGAGCTGAGGAGTCTGAAGGTATCTCTCCGTATAAATGGTGTCATAGTATCTCCAGGTAGTCACAGGAGCCACTGCGATAGCAGACTTGAATACATCATTTCCTATCATTAGTGAAAGCGAGGACATATAGCCTCCGTATGACCATCCCCAGATACCAATTCGCTCGGCATCCACGTAGTCTAATCCTCCAAGATACTTTGCCCCTTCGATTTGATCGATGGTTTCTAGCTTGCCCAGGTTTGCATAGGTAGAATGCTTGAAGTCACGACCTCTTGCTCCTGTACCACGATTATCTACACAAGCAACAATATAGCCCTCGGCTACCAAAGACTGATGCCACATATCCCGGCTTCCACCCCATCTGTTTACCACGTTTTGTGAACCGGGACCGCCGTACACATACATTAAAACCGGATACTCTTTCGCAGGATCAAAATCCGCTGGCTTGATCATGTAGCCATTAAGTTCAGTACCATCTACAGTATTGAAAGTGAAGAATTCTTTCTTACCTAAATCGAATGAGGATAGCGTTTGATTAAGTTCCTCGTTGGTCTCCAAAACCTTTACTTCTTCACCATCTGCATCCATCAAAGTCACAGTTGCAGGCTTATCCGTCGTGGAATAATAATCAATAAAGAATTGCTTGTCCTTACTCATATTTATGGTATGAGAACCTGCCAACGGAGTAAGAATCTCCTTGCCTTTTCCATTCAGTTTGATGGAATAAAGATTTCT
>CAZLUY010000130.1:0-2769 GCA_964562785.1 uncultured Limnohabitans sp.
TGTTGCATCTTTTCTGAGTTGAACTTCACTACTTTTTGCTGTGGAAGGATTTCCTGGGATATCCGTGTGCTGATTATCTGGGATCATTGTCTCTACCATAATTTGTACGATTTATAATTTCCTGAAAAAACTCTATGAAACAAAGATCAAGGCTGGAGCACAAAGTCATTTTATCATAATTAGCAATGATTTGAACAATATTGATATTTGAGTAATTTTAATGGGTCCAATTATTCAATTTTGTATTAAATGAAGGTACAACTCGAGACTGTCACCAGTAAAATCAATAGATCATTCAGCTTGATGTTCAACCCAAGGCTAAGTGATTTATTCTTCTGGCATTCTCATCCTGAGTATGAACTTGTATTTATAAGTGGAGCCGATGGGACAAGGCATGTAGGAGATCATATCTCCAATTTTTCAGGATCTGATCTTGTATTGATAGGCTCTGATATACCTCATCTCAATTTTGACTATGGGGTAAAATCGGACTATCAAAAAGTAGTGGTCCATCTAAAAAAGGAATTTGTAGAGGAGCACTTCAAACATGCGGCTGAATTGTCTCCTATTCAAAGGCTTTTCGAGCAATCAAGTCGGGGAGTTGCTTTCCTGGGAGATGAGAAGCATAGGATTGGGGAACGCTTATTTGAATTAGAAAGCCTCCCTCCTTTTGAGCAATACCTTCATTTGATCAGCACTTTACAATTGCTGGCCAATCTGGAAAACAAGGAACTGCTTCATGAGAAAGCATTTCATCGCAAGGTCCGAAACAATGAACAGCATAGGTTGAGATTGGTACATTCATTTATTGATCAGAACTACCAAAGGAAAATTGAGGTGAACGAGATTGCTGATCTCTGCTCCATGACCAAGGAAGCCTTTTGCCGATACTTCAAAAAAACGACGACCTACACCTTCGTGGAATTCCTTAACAGATACAGAGTCACTCACTCCAAACGATACCTGATGGCAGGTCAAACTGTAAGTGATGCTTGTTACCAGTCGGGCTTTCAAAGTTTGTCTTACTACAATAGGATATTTAAACGGATCACAGAAGAGAATCCAAGTGGTTTTAGAAGCAGATATATAGGAAACTAAAATTAATCAATCATCCCTTTCCGCTTTATCCAACTGATTCCTAAAATACGCCACCACCTCGGCTCGGTTAGTTTTTATCTTTTGTACAAAATCAGCTTCCAAATTAAGGTCTGGCTTCTCATTAAATGACCAGACCATAATCTCTAGCAAAACCGGTATCAGGTTTTTACCCTTTTCAGTGAGAAAATATTCCTTTTGAGTTTTATTCTTTTCGTAGACCGCAGATCTGATGATGCCGTTTTGCTCAAGCTTCTTCAGCCTGTCAGAAAGAATATTGGTAGCAATCCCCTCCTTGGCTTGAAGAAATTCTTTGTAGAACCTTTTCTGTTCCAAAGCCATATCACGGATAATCAGGAGCGTCCACTTATCTCCAAAAAAATCCAAGCCATAGCTTACCGTACATTCTGATCTCATTTTTTGATCCTTATTTATTGATTCTAAAAGTAGGTATTCTTGTTTTTGAATTTTCCTCCTATCATCCAAAATAAGAATCGCATGGATCCATGTATTGGTTGAACGGCATCCCAATGCTCTACAATTTTTCCATTTTCCACCTTCCAGGTATCCATAATATTGAGTCCCTTTTGTGGGTTCCCTCGGTGCTTTCTGTTGTTGGTCGCATGAGAATGAACTGTCACAAAAGCGCCATCCACATACACGTGTCTGACCTCGTAAATATAATCCGGATAGCGTTTGGCAAAATTTGAAACCACTTCCAGCACGCCTTCAATTCCATCAATCATACTCTGGTTGTGCTGCTTGTAGGGATCATTTCCAAACCTTTCACGCACATAGTCAAAATCATGGTCGTTCATAAGTTTCTGGACGAAACCAATAACCAATCGGGCATTGTCTTTCTCCTCCTCTGACCAACTCTCCTTTACAAACTTTTCAAAATCAATTTTTACGCTTTCCATAACCTTTGCTATTAATATTTTTCACTTGCATTTTGCAAGTATTCAAAGATAAAGTGATTCACTTGTATTTTACAAGTATTATAAAATAAAATTCAAATGGAGGTAGAAATTCCTTAGCAATCCTGTCAATCAAACAACTAAAGGTCGTTCCAATGGAATTCCGGCTAATTTCAGATAACTTGATAGAAAGCACAGACCTATGGAAAACTACATCGATGGATACGCCTTCCCTATTTCAAAGAATCATGTATCTAAGTACAAGGAAGTTGCGGAACAAGTCGCTAATATCTGGAAGGAGTATGGAGCCTTATCTTACTCCGAGTTTCTTGGAGATGATTTAGCATATGATGGCTTAAAGAGTTTCCCCGATCTGCTCGATTCAAAAGAAACCGAGACCGTTATCATCGGTTGGGTCGTTTTCAAGTCCAAAGAAGATCGAGAATCAATCCATCAAAAGGTTCGACAAGACCCAAGGATGGGAGAATTGTTAAAGCCTTTAATGAACCCTGAAGATCTGATTTTTAATGCCGGCAGAATGGCTTTTGGCGGCTTCAAACCATTGGTTAAAAAGTAAAGAAATGAAGAGAACTAAAGTCTTTGATAAATCCGTCAACTCTTTAAAAGGAGCCCTGAGAATAATATATGAGTGATTTCTTGAGTTATGAGAAGATGCCTACCAACCTAAAGAAACTTGGGTTGAAAGAGGCAGATTTTGCCAAACTCGAAAAACTCAGGTGGGTAGTGACGGAAAAAG
>CAZLUY010000131.1:0-4214 GCA_964562785.1 uncultured Limnohabitans sp.
ATGGATATGGAGCAGTTACCAAAAGAAATCAAGGTAAGGGCACTTATTCACGCCTATCGTTCACGAGCCCATTTAAGATCCACCACCAACCCTGTCCGTCAAAGACGTGATAGAAAGGCCCTTTTGGACATTGAAGATTTCGGTCTTGGCAAGGCAGACTTGAATACTGAGTTTCAGGCTGGAAACGAAATTGGGATCGGTCAGGCAAAATTATCCGAGATTGTTGAGGCCTTAGAAAAGATTTACATCCGTTCAATCGGGTTTGAATATTTATCCATCCGGGACCCCGAGCAGCTTGACTGGTTCAAGAACAAAGTTGAAAAAGAGTCTCTAGCTTATAATCCATCTGAAGAATACAAGAAAAGAATTCTCTTTAAGCTTAATCAAGCTGTAGTATTTGAAAACTTTCTTCACACCAAATATCTGGGACAGAAACGTTTTTCTCTTGAAGGAGGAGAAAGCACCATCCCATTTTTGGATGCTGTAATTAACAAGTCTACGGATCTTGGAGTAGAGGAAGCCATGATAGGTATGGCTCACAGAGGAAGATTGAATGTGCTTGCCAATATCATGGGTAAAACCTACGAGCAAATTTTCTCCGAATTTGAAGGGACTGCCAAGCCTGACCTAACAATGGGCGATGGGGATGTGAAATATCACATGGGTTATTCTAGTGATATAGTCACTCCAAATGGAGGAAAAGTAAGACTAAAACTTGCTCCAAATCCTTCACACCTTGAGGCTGTGAACCCAGTAGTCGAAGGCTTCATGAGAGCAAAGATCGACCATCAATTTGATGGAGATCAAAAGAAGGTTTTACCAATATTAATTCATGGCGATGCAGCTGTGGCGGGCCAGGGTATTGTGTATGAGGTTACTCAGATGGCACAGCTTCAAGGTTATAATACAGGTGGAACAATTCACTTTGTAATTAATAATCAGGTAGGGTTTACAACTGATTTTGATGACGCCAGAAGCTCTATCTACTGTACAGATGTTGCTAAGATTATTGATGCTCCTGTAATCCACGTGAATGGTGACGATGCTGAAGCGGTAGTCTTTGCAGCGAATTTGGCAGCTGAATTTAGACATAAATTCAACAAGGACATTTTCGTGGATATGGTTTGTTACAGACGCCATGGTCATAATGAATCTGATGAGCCAAAATTCACTCAACCCGAACTTTATAGTGTAATTTCTAAGCACCCTAACCCAAGGGAAGTCTACACTAAAAAGCTTGCTGAAAGAGGTGATCTGGATAGGCAAATTGCTACCCAGATGGACAAGGAGTTTAGAAAACTTCTTCAGGACCGATTAAATATGGTTAAGGAAAAACCTCTTCCTTATGCAGCAACAAAGTTTGAACAGGAATGGCAAACCTTGAGAAGGTCTAATCCTGATGACTTTGATCAATCACCTGAAACAGGGATGCCGGAAGAGAATATTGAAATTGTAGCTAACGCTTTGACTTCCCTGCCACAGGGCTTCAAGCCAATCAAGCAGATCGAAGTGCAGATGAAGCAAAGGAAGGACATGTTCTTTCAGTCTAAAAATTTGAATTGGGCTGCTGCAGAATTGCTTGCTTATGGATCCCTTTTATTGGAAGGTAAAACAGTAAGACTTACAGGTCAGGACTGCCAAAGAGGTACCTTCTCACACAGGCATGCCGTTTTGCATGATGCTACAAGTAATGAGCCTTACAACTCACTAAAGGAAATGAAGGAGAGAAAAGGTAATTTCTCCATTTATAATTCCTTGCTTTCTGAGTACGCTGTGCTTGGATTCGAGTATGGATATGGTATGGCAAATCCTAATTCTCTTACCATATGGGAGGCTCAATTTGGTGATTTTGCGAATGGTGCTCAAACCATGATTGACCAGTTTATTTCATCTGGTGAATCCAAATGGCAAAAAATGAATGGGTTGGTAATGCTACTACCTCACGGATATGAAGGCCAGGGACCAGAGCATTCTAACGCTAGACCTGAAAGGTTCTTGCAATTATCAGCCGAATACAATATGGTAGTGGCGAATATCACGACGCCATCTAACTTCTTCCATCTTCTGAGACGACAGTTGTACTGGGATTTTAGAATTCCTTGTGTAGTCATGTCCCCCAAATCATTACTAAGGCACCCTAAAGTCTTCTCACCAATCTCTGAATTCACAAGTGGTACTTTCCAGGAAATTATTCCGGATACTACCGTGGTCAAGAAGAATACAAATAGAGTACTTCTATGTACTGGTAAAATTTACTATGAGCTTGCAGAAGCGAGAGAAAAGGAAAAAGTTGAAGATGTTGCCATAGTCAGAATGGAACAGCTACACCCTCTTCCAAAGAAGCAATTGAAGAAAGTGCTTCAGTCATACAAGGACGCTGAAATTGTATGGGTACAGGAAGAACCAGAAAATATGGGGGCTTGGGGCTATATGCTAAGAATGCTATATAAGGAAATCCCAATGAGAGTTATAGCCAGAAAGATGAGTGCATCACCTGCGACCGGATATAATAAGGTCCATGTCGAGGAGCAAAAAGGTATTATCAAGGACGCACTTACAGTTAAATAAGACAAGAAAATCCATCCTTTAAAAGACTTATTGTCTTTGAACAGGGAAATAAATGACCTATGAGTAAAGAAATCAAAGTACCCGCAGTAGGAGAGTCTATCACCGAGGTAACCGTTGGACAATGGTTTAAGCAAGATGGTGATCATGTAGAAATGGATGAAGTTCTTTGTGAACTTGAATCAGACAAAGCAACATTTGAATTGCCTGCAGAAGCCAGTGGAGTTTTAAAGATCCAAGCACAAGAAGGTGATACTCTTGAAATAGGAGCACTTATCTGCACTATTGATGAATCAGGAGTTGAATCTGGCCCTGAATCAGCCCCTCAAGCTGAAGCTTCGAGCGCTCTTGAGCCTGCAGCTGCTCCTGCTCCGAGTGGAGAAATTCATGAGATGGTTGTTCCTACCGTCGGTGAATCCATTACTGAGGTAACTCTGGCAAATTGGATCAAGGCTGATGGGGATTATGTGGAATTGGATGAAATAATTGCTGAAGTGGATTCCGATAAAGCCACTTTTGAGCTACCAGCAGAAGCCAATGGAATCCTTAGACATGTAGCTGCTGAAGATGATACTCTTGAAATAGGAGGATTGATTTGTAAGATTGAAGTGATGGACGCTGCACCGCAAGCTTCAGCACCTTCAGAGACTGCTCCCGCACCTGCACCATCAGCTCCTGCTACATCTACCTCAGGGAGCTATGCAGAAGGTCATGCCTCACCAGCTGCCGCGAAGATTCTGGCGGAGAAGGGAATTAGCGGATCGGATTTGAAGGGATCTGGTAAGGATGGTAGAATTACCAAAGAGGATGCCATGGCTGCTCAGAAGCCTGCTCCTGTTAAAGAGACCCCTGCCGCAGCTCCTGCCGCAGAACCTGTGATTGTGCCTGGATCTAGAAATGAAAGAAGAGAGAGAATGACCTCTCTTCGAAAAACTGTAGCCAAGCGTCTTGTTTCAGTTAAGAATGAGACAGCTATGTTGACCACCTTCAATGAAGTCAACATGAAGCCGATAATGGATCTCAGAAAGAAATTCAAGGAGCAGTTCAAGGAAAAGCATGGTGTTGGTCTTGGATTCATGTCATTCTTTACAAAGGCGGTTTGTGTGGCTCTTCAAGAGTGGCCTGCTGTTAATGCGAAGATTGATGGAAACGAGATCGTCTTCAATGACTATTGTGATATTTCTATTGCTGTATCAGCACCGAAAGGACTTGTGGTTCCAGTGATCAGAAATGCAGAGTCAATGAGCTTTGATCAAATTGAGAAAGAGGTGGTGAGATTAGCGACAAAGGCTAGAGACAATAAATTGACCATTGAAGAAATGACTGGAGGAACCTTTACTTTGACCAATGGAGGAATATTTGGTTCTATGATGTCTACACCAATAATCAATGCACCTCAGTCAGCAATCCTTGGAATGCATAACATTGTTGAAAGACCTATGGCGGTAAATGGAGAGGTAAAGATCCTTCCGATGATGTACATCGCTCTTTCCTATGATCATAGAATTATTGACGGAAGAGAATCTGTGAGCTTCTTGGTAAGAGTAAAGCAGCTTCTAGAAGATCCAACAAGACTTCTTTTCGGAGTTTAATTTTCAACGTTCCCTAAAATCTAAGAAAACATGTACGATGTAATAGTTATTGGTTCA
>CAZLUY010000132.1:0-1385 GCA_964562785.1 uncultured Limnohabitans sp.
AATCTGTGGAAGTCAGGAATTCTCTGCTCATTTCTCTTATCAAAATAGGCAAGTGAATTACCAGAGAAGTCAAACTTAGCTTCCGGGAAAGTTACAGGTCTACCTGTGCTATAACCGAAGGTAGCCGATACAGAAGTATTAGAGCTCACCTTATAATTACCAATCAATGTCAATACGTGAGGCTTATCGAAGTTACTTGCGAACCACTCTCCGTCATTGATAATTTCTTCCTCATATGGAGTAATCACTCTTCTAAGTGATCTTGAGTAAGTATAGGACAACCATCCAGTCAGTCTACCCAAGTTCTTTTTCACATACAATTCAACACCGTATGCCTGGCCTTGTGCAGGTACCAATTCAGTCTCGATGTGATTCTGCAGAATAAGATTAGCTCCATCTTTATACTCCACTACGTTCTGAATGTCCTTATAGTAAACCTCTATGGATGTCTCGAAAATATTTCCTTTCAGATTTTTATAGAAACCTAAGGAATACTGGTCAACGATCTGAGGTTCAATGAATGTGTCACTTAGTTTCCAAACATCCGTTGGGGCAATGGTCGCTGTATTCGAAATAAGATGGATGAACTGATACATTTTGTTATACCCAACCTTGATAGAAGCAGATTTATCAAAGGAGTATCTCAAAGAAGCTCGAGGTCCTAAGCCGTCATAAGTAGTAATCTTTTCACCGTCAGAGTAAGTTGTTTCACCGATCGCGCTCCCATCAGAAATTGGTTGGTTCTCGGCGTATTGACGCACAGTTCTTGGTCCAAGATATTGGTAGGTGTCGTACCTGAGGCCATAGGAAATCCCGACCTTTTCACCTAACTCAAACTCATGCTGGAAGTGTACTCCCGCTTCTACTCCTTTCTCGTCCTGGACTTTTTGTGGCAAAATCCCCGATTCCTGTTCATTGGTAGGGATTAGTTCACCTGGCTGAATTTGAACCTGCTTATAGTCCCCACCAACCGTGATTTTGTTATTCTCGGAGAAGGCATACTGGAAATAAAGCTTTCCACCTATATCCTCAATTCCAGAGTTCAAGTCAAAGTCGCTAGTACTTCCAGCCTCATTGAAAATGCTGTAGTCGTACTGACTGAAATAGCCTAATGCTTCAAGGCTGAGCTTACTACTTAAGTTACTTTTCCAGTTAATGGAATGACTCGTATTTCGCCATGAAATCGTAGTATCGGATGCAAACCCGAAGTCATCATAACTGGTGTAAAAACTATAGGTCAGTTCATTATTCTCATTTATTGGAGCACTGATGATCGCATTAGCATCATAGAATGAAGCCTGAGAATTTTTCAAATCTGGATTGCTTAATGCTCTCAAGAACCAGTTGATATAAGACCCTCGAATCCCACCTCTGAAGGAAACTTT
>CAZLUY010000133.1:0-17297 GCA_964562785.1 uncultured Limnohabitans sp.
AAGTTTCTTGTTATCAAGCCACCAAGGGGTATACATGTGCATACCACCCACACCATCTTCATTGTATCTTTCACGATCCATCAAGTCAGGAATAATACCCATTCGATCGGCGCCGGTTGAGTCGTGTAGGTATCGCCCTAATGTACCGGAGCTAGCACCAATCCCATCTGGAAAAACTTTGGACTTTGAGTTCATTAGAATTCTGGAAGATTCACAAGCAGAAGCACCCAGGACAACTACCCTAGAATTCAACTTATACTCCTGCATGTCCCTTTTGGATACAAAGGAGACTCCTGTGGCTTTTCCAGTATCATCGGTGGTCACCTTCCTCACCATAGAGTGAGTATAAAGGTCAACCTTTCCTTTCTTCATTGCTGGATGCACCAAGCATGTGCCAGCAGAGAAATCTGCATAAGCACCACAAGCACGGTTACATTGGTTACAGAAGAAGCATACCCCTCGCTCATTATTAATGGGCCTCGTGAGCATGGAAAGTCTGGAGGGAATCATTGGTATAGAAACCTTATCAGCTCCTTTCTTAATATAAAGCTCGTGAAGTCGTGGTTTTGGTGGAGGAAGGAAGAAACCATCAGGCTCGTTGTAGATGCCTTCTTTAGAACCGAAGACGCCAATCAGCTTATCCACCTTGTCATAGTAAGGCTTCACATCTTCGTAACCAATAGGCCAATCATCTCCTAAGCCATCAATACTTGCTCTTTTGAAATCATTTGGGCCAAAGCGGAGGGAAATTCTGCCCCAGTGATTGGTTCGCCCACCAACCATTCTGGATCTGAACCAGTCGAATTGAGTTCCATTTTTTCTGGTGTAAGGCTCACCTTCGATATCCCAGCCACCAATGGCTGCATCAAAGTCCCCAAATGGTCGAATTCTGGTTCCAGCCCCTCTACGAATTGATTCCCATGGGGGCCTCAATTGTGTTCTATCCTCATCTTTTGCCGGATCGAAATCTCCGCCTGCCTCAATTACTGCCACGGATAATCCAGCTTCAGAAAGCACTTTGGAAGCCATTCCTCCTCCTGCGCCTGAGCCTACAATAATTACATCGTAGGCCTCACCTGAATTCTTTATTTCAAAGCTCATTCTTAATTTTTTTAATAAAGATTTAAGATAAGCTAAAAAAAATTCTCAAAGAAAGCTTTGCGGCATTCCTGTAAAAGGAGGGATGTATTTTTTTATTGGCGGCGTTATCAGGCTTCGATTTTAGCCTCTACAAAAGGCCAGAGGGTTTCAAAAACCAGTTGATGCCCTTCTTCAGTAGGGTGAATCCCATCAGGTAAATTAAGCTCTGGGATGCCTCCCACCTTCTCCAGTAGAAATGGAATTAAGGTCACATCTTTTTCTTCCGCCACGGCTGGGTAAATCTTAGCAAACTCATCGGTGTATTCCTGTCCCATATTTGGTGGAATCTGCATTCCGGCCAGAATGATTTTGGTATCCGGATACTTCTCTCTCACCTTATCAATCATGGCAAGAAGATTACTTTTGGTTTCAGAAATCTTAATTCCTCGCAGACCATCGTTACCTCCTAATTCCAATATGAAGATGTCAGGTTTGTCCTCCAGGAACCAGTCAATTCTGCTGAGTCCACCTGCAGTTGTTTCACCTGAGAGTCCTCCATTGATCACTCGGTAATTAAGTCCAAGTGAATCTATCTTCTTTTGGGTTAATCCTGCGAACGAATCATCCTGATCAATACCGTAGCCGGCAGTAAGGCTATTTCCAAAAAAGAGAATGTTCTTTTGCTGCTCCTGTTCCTCAACTGCTGCGGTGGTGTTCTCGGAAGTATCATTCACTTCCTCTTCTGATTTTGGAGAGGAGCAATAGGAAAAAATCACCACGGCAAATAGTGACATTAGCCACAAAGATTTATGGCTATTGGTGAGGGAGGTATGACGTTTATTCGCTTGCATTATTCCAGATGTATAAAATCAATTTATTATCTCATTTCTTTTGACTTTATTCCCAAGCCTTTTGAGGAATTAGGGATGAATTGTCAAAACATGTGAACCAACTTGATTCATCACTAAAGGAATGAAACTATTCTTTTTCAACAAAGTTGGGTGCATGCCGTTCAATTATCAAGTTTTTGCAAATAACACCACTAAATGAATATACTTTCAATAAAAAATCTCACCAAAACCTATAAAAGTGGCAGTCGAAGTTTGACCGTTCTGGATGATGTCACCTTTGATATTCAAGAAGGAGAAAGTATCTCCATAGTTGGTCCTTCTGGTTCTGGAAAGACTACACTTCTCGGACTTTGTGCGGGATTGGATTCTGGAACCCAAGGCAGTGTGGAGCTGGCAGGAAAAGCGATGGAACGTTTATCTGAAGATGAGAGAGCAGCTGTCAGAAATCAGAGCGTCGGTTTCATTTTTCAGAATTTCCAGCTTCTCCCAACTTTGACAGCTTTGGAAAATGTGATGGTTCCTTTGGAGCTGAAGAAAAGAAGTAATGCTCGTCAAAAGGCTCAGGAACTCTTGGATAAGGTGGGACTAGGAGATAGATCTACTCACTACCCAACACAACTTTCAGGAGGTGAGCAACAAAGAGTTTCCATAGCCAGAGCTTTTGCCAATGAGCCTAAGATTCTTTTCGCAGATGAGCCTACTGGTAACCTGGATACTGAAACTGGTGAGATGATCGAGAAATTGATTTTTGATCTCAACAAAGAGGAGGGAACGACCTTAGTACTGGTAACACACGATTTGGATCTGGCAGCCAAAACCCAGCGAATAATTCATATTAAAGGCGGCAAAATACAGGAGGAAGCTCATGCCTGATTTTTCATGGATTTTAAAGATGGCTTTCCGGGATTTTCGGAAAAACATCTCACGACTGCTTCTTTTTGTCTCCTCCATCGTGGTAGGGATCGCAGCCTTGGTTGCTATTAGCAGCTTTGGTGAAAATCTGACTCAGGATATAGACAATCAGGCGAAAGAATTGCTTGGAGCCGATCTGGTTTTAGAAAACAACAAACCCGTTGGTGATCAGCAAATAGATAGTCTGGCCATTGATCAAGCAGCAGAAGTGAATTTTGCGAGTATGGTCGCTTATCCTGAGACCGGTGCAAGTCGACTAACTCAGGTAAGAGCACTGGAAGGGAATTTCCCATTCTACGGAAGCTTGGAAACTGTCCCAGCTTCGGGTGATGCAGATTTCAGATCTGGAGGAAAAAAGGCTTTGGTGGAAGGAGCATTGTTGGCTCAGTTCGATGCCCAGGTTGGTGATATTATAAAAGTAGGTCAGGTGGAGTTTGAGGTGGTTGGTGAATTGCAGCAGGTCCCGGGTCAGACAGGTATCACGGCAACCGTAGCTCCTACGGTTTATATTCCAATGACATATCTAGAGGAAACCGGTTTGGTGCAGTATGGTAGCCGGGTGAACTACAATAGGTATTTCCAATTTACTGAAGGAACCGATGTGGAGGCTTTAATTGAACCATTTGAGGATCAATGGGAAATAGACAGGGTAGATGCCGATACGGTTGAAGATAGAAAACGATCTACAGGACGTTCATTTGCCAATCTTTCAAATTTCTTGAGCTTAGTAGCATTTATCGCCCTGCTCCTTGGCTGTGTGGGAGTAGCGAGCGCAGTTAATGTTTTCGTAAAGGAAAAGCTGGCCTCGGTGGCTGTTCTCAGATGCCTTGGTGTTTCTTCCAAAGCTGTCCTTCTGATTTATCTCACAGAGATAATGATTATGGGACTGGTTGGAGCTTTGCTTGGAGCATTTTTAGGAACAGTTCTACAGTTTGTTTTGCCATCGGTTTTTGCAGATTTCTTACCGATAGAGGTTAGTCTTGGCATATCCTGGCTATCTGTACTTTTTGGGCTATTGACAGGTCTTTTGGTGTCCATTCTTTTCGCTTTACTTCCTTTATTAAAGGTTAGGAATGTATCGCCAATGGCAACGTTGAGACCTGAAACTGCAGATGGAACCATGTTGAAGGATCCGGCTCGATGGGCCGTGATCATAGGTATATTACTATTTATCTGGGGCTTTAGCTTCTATTTGCTAGGTAATTGGGATGTAGCCCTGGGCTTTACATTCTTCGTTATTTTCGCTTTTGGTTCCTTATGGATGGTGGGCCAGCTGATTATGTGGACCGTTAGGAAATTCCTTCCGATTAGTTTGAAATATACCCTTCGTCAATCCTTAGCGAATCTGTATCGACCAAACAATCAAACGATCTCATTGATCGCTACAATTGGTCTGGGTACGGCTATGATTAGCACCTTATTCTTTTTACAGAATCTATTGCTAGCCGAAGTCCGGTTTGATGATGATAAGGATCAACCCAACTTGCTGATGTTTGATATTCAAACTTCGCAGCTAGAAGAGGTGAAGCAAAAAATCCTTGATAGAGATCTGCCTGTTATACAGGAAGTCCCAATCGTCACCATGCAAATATCAGAGATTAATGGTGTAGATAAAGCTGAAAACAATGAACTCTCAGATGAGGAAAGAAATCCAAGGTGGATTTATAATCGGGAATTCAGAGTGACCTACAGAGATACCTTGAGCTCCACAGAAACTATGGCCGAGGGTGAATTAAGACCTTACACTCCTGGAGATTCTATTTTCGTCAGCTTCTCAAGTAGCTGGGCAGAGGATGAAAGAATACAGATTGGAGATGAGATCGTTTTTAATGTTCAGGGAAGGCCTATTAAAACGTACGTAGGCTCACTTAGAAATGTAGATTTCAGCCAGGTTTCAACAAATTTCATCGTATTATTTCCTGATGGGGTTCTCGATGCCGCTCCCAAATTCCATGTGCTCATTACACGAACAAACACCGATCAGGAATCAGCACAAATACAATCGGATGTAGTTCGGCAATTCCCCAATATTTCCGTCATCAACCTTGGCACAATTGTAGAAACGCTTGAGGAGATCTTAGATAAGATCGGATTTGTGATTCAGTTTATGGCGCTATTTTCCATCGCGACAGGAATTCTGGTATTGATTAGCTCACTCATCATAAGTAAGTATCAGCGGATGAGGGAGAGTATTCTGTTGAGAACATTAGGAGCAAGCTCATCCATAGTGAGTCAAATTAATACTCTTGAATATTTCTTCCTTGGGTCTTTGGCTTCCCTTTCTGGAATCCTATTGTCCTTCGTTGCAACATGGCTTTTATGCGAATTTGTGTTTGAATTAGAATTCAGAGGAGCTTGGATGGAAGGACTATTACTCTACTTGGGTATCACCGGATTGACTATAGTCTTGGGCTGGCTGAATGGTCGAAAAATCATCAAACAACCTCCAATGGGAATTTTGAGAGGAAATGGATAAAAAAAAGCCCCGAGTTTGAACTCGAGGCTTTTTTGTGTACCCAGGGCCGGAGTCGAACCGGCACGCCCGAAGGCATTGGTGTTTGAGACCAACGCGTCTACCAATTCCGCCACCTGGGCTTGGTGAGATGTAATCTCGATGCCGCTACTTCCGTAACGGGTTGCAAATATGGGTAAAGATTTTTTTACCTACAAGATCAGATTTTGACTTCCTGAACTTTTTTTGAACTGAAGGCTGTAGGCCTATCTGAAAACAGTGTTTTTGTGTAGGCCCAAACGGACTTGAATAGTTCTGAATCTCTGTAATTATTAAGTGCCGCCTCACTATCCCAATGACTATAAGTCATAAAGATATTTGGCGAGTTTTCGTCCTGCCAAAGCTCTAGATGATGACAACCTTCGAAGCTTCTGATCGCCTCTTTATTCTTTTCGAAGTTGCTCAGGAAATCCTGAATTTTATCCTCCTGGAAAGTCATCCTAACTACTCTGATCAGCATCTTAAGAATGAAAATTTAGGTACACCACACTATCTACTTTTAGCCCCAATAAACCAGCTCCATTTCCATGGCTAATCCCTATTTGGAGCAAACCGAGGCTATTGAAAAAAGCGAAACAATCTCCAGGTTCTACTTCATCATACCCTTTGTTAAGTGAATGAAGGCTTTCTCTACTGAACTCAATGGAAAATTTACCCGGGTTAAGCTTTTTGAAATCTTCCTCTCGAATATTGGTGATCAGATTCCCATAGTTATCCACATGCACGACATGTCCCAGGATCTGTTCTTTGGTCACCTTAGACTGTCTAAAGATCAGTTTCTTGAAGTTCTGAAGTGGTCCTCCAAAGTCATGGATAGCTGCACCGCTTGCTACTTTTGCCGCAATGGGCGCTAGAATATCCTTGGCGGGGAAGGTAGTCTCTTTGATATGGAGATCTGCAAACCTTACCATGATTCCCGGTTCATAATCAGCCAAAAGGCTTAAGATTCCATTATTGGGTCCAATGAATATATGCTCCTCTAATTTTACCCCGATATATCCATGCTTTAGCCCGTGGGTTGAATTGATGGCTACCAGATGCACAGTTCCTTTAGGGAAATTTCTAAAGGTAGATCTCAGAATAAATGCGGCTTGAGCTAAATCGAATGAAGCGATTTTGTTAGATATATCTACAATGTTCAGTTGTGGATTTATGGCCAACATGGTGGCCTTCACGGCAGGTAAATAGTAATCGTTATCCCCGAAATCAGAGAGGATGGTGACTAATGCCATAGAATTGGGTAAATTTAATTTGTACTTTTGCTTAAGGGCGCAAACAAAAATAGACATTTTATTCTTTAGCCCTCAACGATATTTTAATTGAGAAAAAGAGCTTGGTCGAGAAAGTAATCACCTTAGAAAATATTCCTCTTGCCGAATTTTTGGGAGTAGGAAATGAGAATATAAAGCAGCTTTCATCTGCATTTCCTCAGAGTAAAATAGTTTCCCGGGGAAACGAGGTTCGCATTCAGGGCGGAGCTCCGGAAATCCTGAGGATTAATGAAGTTTTTAATTCCCTTCTTGAGCATTTTGATAAATACGGGAAGCTGACTCCTGATAATGTAAAGGACTACATTGATACTGATCTTCAGGCAACAAAGGAAGAGAGTAACGATCAAATCATTGTTTTTGGAAATAAGGGATTGGTGATAAAGCCAAAGTCTCCAAATCAGCGTAAGCTGGTTTCCTCGATGAACAAGAATGATTTGGTTTTTGCCTTAGGTCCTGCTGGAACCGGTAAAACATACATAGCAGTGGCTCTAGCGGTGAGAGCTTTAAAAAATCGCGAAGTTAAGCGAATCATCATCACCAGACCTGCTGTGGAAGCAGGGGAGAATCTGGGTTTCCTTCCAGGTGATTTACAGGAAAAGCTAGATCCATATTTAAGGCCAATCTACGATGCCCTGCAGGATATGGTTCCCTCCGAAAAGTTGAGATATTATCAGGAGACAAGGGTGATTGAGATTGCCCCATTGGCCTACATGAGAGGACGTACTCTTCACGATGCATTTGTGATTTTGGATGAAGCTCAAAACACGACTAGCGAACAGATCAAAATGTTCCTTACTCGGATGGGACCTAATGCCAAGGTGATGATTACTGGTGACCAGACTCAGGTAGATTTACCTGTTCGGCAGAAATCGGGTCTTTCGGAAGCACTAAGAATTCTCAAAAATGTCAAAGGAATCGGTATGGTGAATCTTAGCGGAAAAGATGTGATTCGCCACAAGCTTGTTAAAAGCATCATTGAGGCCTACGAGAAAAACCAAGACCAAAAGCCTTCTCAGAAATGAGCGTTGAAGTCAGGAAAGTAAGAAGTGCAGCCAATTTTAAGGCTGGCTTTGAAATCCGTGAAAAAGTGTTTGTTGTGGAGCAGCATGTTCCACCTGAGCATGAGTATGATCAGTATGAGGAAAGTTCTAATCATTTTTTGGCTTTTTTAAATGATCAGCCTGTGGGTGCTGCCCGATGGAGGTTTACTGAAAAAGGAGTGAAACTCGAACGTTTTGCAGTTCTGAAAGAAGCCCGAGGCAAAGGAGTGGGTTCAGCCTTAGTGAAGGCCGTACTGGATGATCTTGATTCAAATGAGGAGGCCAGGGGATTAATCAGATATCTAAATTCCCAACTACCGGCTATTCCACTTTATGGCAAATTTGGTTTCGAGCAAGCAGGTGAAATGTTCGTTGAATGTGATATTGAGCATTACTACATGGAGCTTGATCCAAGCAAATAGGATAGACAATCCCTCATATTCTCACTAATTATAATGGCCTTCGGGCCATTTTTCTTTTTCGTAACTTATAGTTGATTTTTTCAACTTATGCATTTTTCGCAGTTTCCATTTTTAAGGTATTTGCCATTCCTGCTGCTTGGTCTATTGTTCCCAACAATTTCTGAGCTACTAGTGTATCCTATTGGTTTTTTGATCTTGGGTTGTGCTTGGCTCCTTTATTTCATCCTTCAGATTCGCAGTAGCAAAAGGGTCAAAAGGAATTCTGTACTTGCCTATATCTGTCTTTTTCTTTTAGGCCTTGGTCTTAGTGGCTTGATAGAAGAAGAGCAGAAAGAACTATTAGACAGCCCGATAATCCAGGCCGATGCCTATCTAGCCGCGATTCAGGATTATGATGTACAAAAACCAAATTCAAAACAGAACCTTGTCAGGGTACACAAAGCTTCAGTTGAAAATAGCTGGCTAGAATTAGATCAAGAGGTTCTGATTTATCATAAGAGTGAAGTTCCCATGCAACCGGGTGATTTGATTCTAATAAAAGGTTCTCCAGATTTGATTCCTGAGACAACCGGGCCAGGGCAGTTTGATTACAAAAAATATCTTCTTAGAAAGGGGATAGGCCACAGGCACTTCATCAATTCTGACTTTGTACTAATCGGAAAATCAGGGGTCTATTCTTTAGAATTTAGATTAAAAAGATTTCGGAAATTCCTCTCGTCAAAAATTGATTCCACCTTTTCTGACCCTCAATCGGCATCAGTCGCCAAGGCCTTGTTGCTTGGTCAAAAGGATAATCTCGATCCCGATTTAAAGGAGGCTTACTCAGGACTAGGAGTAATGCATGTGCTCGCAGTATCAGGACTACATGTGGGGATTATCTATGCCATTTTTCTCTTTATTTCCAGACGATTTATGATAAAAGGAAAGCCGAAGCTAGTTTTCTTCTCCCTGGTGATTTTGCTACTATGGCTTTATGCCTGTCTTACCGGATTGTCCCCATCAGTCGTTCGAGCTTGTACCATGTTCAGTCTTTTGATTCTTGGTCAGCTGAAGGATCGAGATTCTGGAATCTTCAATATTCTGGCCTTTTCTGCAATTCTAATGATAGCTGTTAATCCCAATGTCATTTATGAAGTTGGATTCCAGCTTTCCTATCTAGCTGTTGCAGGAATAGTTCTTCTCCAACCTTTGATTCTAAGGCTGTGGATGCCTAAATACAGAGTGCTTGAGTATTTCTGGCAAATAGTGGCGGTGAGCATAGCTGCTCAATTAGCCACCTTTCCATTAACTGTATTCTATTTCCATTCCTTTCCCAGTCTATTCCTTATCGGGAACCTCCTTATTATTCCTTTGACTTTTGCGATTATGCAGTTTGGAATTCCCTGGCTGATACTATCCTTTGTTCCTTGGTTGGGTGATGGATTAGGGTGGATTTTGAATCAGCTCATATTTATTCAAAATTGGCTTATTCAATTTTTGACTTCCTTTTCTTTTCTGACGCTGGACCGCCTTACCATCTCCTTTTATTCCATGGCCTTGGTTTGGGTTGTCCTGCTATTATGGTCTGCCTGGGATGAAATCCAAAAGAGAAAGATTATTCGTGTTGGTCTTGCTTCCCTGGTTTTATGGTTGGGTTTCTCTTCTTTTTCTATGCTAAAAACTCCGAATCAAGAAATCATTTTCTATCCGAGTGAAGAAGGATTTCTAATTGATAGCTATGACAATGGATCCTTGAAATCCTTTTCCCATCAATTTAACGTAGAGCAAATAGGATATGGAATAGATCCCTATAGGCTACAGAAAAGGAAGGAATTGATTCCCAATCCGATGCTTGTATATCAACTTAACGATCATGAATTCTTGCTTTCCTTGATACAGGTAAAAATTGATTTAGAGACAAAGGTGATTGACCTAGGTGAATTGGATGATCCTCAAGTTTATGAATGGATTCAAGGAGAATGGGAGCCAATAGAATCCAAGGATTGTGTTGGTTATGAAGGCCAAGCCATCAGGATTATTCCCTGAGTATTTTGTGCTTATTTTCTGAAGGTCTAACTTAATCCCTCGCTTAAAAATCAATTATGATTCTCACCCAAATAGAAAACCGAATCGGATTTATCACCCTTGACAGACCAGAGAAGAGAAATGCCTTAGGGCCACAGCTTGTAAAAGAATTGACCCAAGCTTTTTCTGAAATGGAAAAGGACGATAATGTTAAAGTTGTAGTCCTCAGAGCCAATGGAAAGACTTTTTGTGCTGGAGCTGATTTGGCTTATCTCCAGGATCTGCAGAATTTTTCATATGAGGAGAACCTAGAAGACAGCCTGAGATTGAAAACCCTTTTTGATAAGATTTATGAGTTTCCAAAAGTCGTAATCGCCGAAGTTCAGGGGCATGCGATTGCTGGTGGTGCAGGTTTAATGAGTGTCTGTGATTTTGCTTTTTCGGTTCCTGAGGCATTGTTCGGATACACCGAGGTTCGTATTGGCTTTATCCCTGCACTGGTTTCTGTTTATCTGCAAGAACAACTTGGTGGAGCAAGGACTCAGGGTTTGTTACTTTCCGGAGAGTTGATTTCGGCTGAGAAGGCAAAGGCGATTGGTTTGCTAAATGAGGTCTTTCCAAATGAGGATTTATCAGAGAAGGTTAGATCATTTGCAGATGAATTGATTGAAAAGAACTCGAAGAATTCCATGGCTAAGACCAAGGAGCTTTTACGAAGCTTAGATCGGGACAATCGACAAAGGAACCTTCAGCTTGCTGCCGAAATGAATGCTAAAGGAAGGGCGCATGAGGATTGCGTCTACGGTATTTCTTCTTTTCTCTCCAAGCAAAAACCACAGTGGTAGGTGGAGGGGACTCCATTACATATCTTAAATCAAGTCTACGGCCATGAGTCATTTCGTCCGCTTCAGGAGGAAATAATTGATTCCGTTCTCAATAAAAACGATACTCTGGCTTTGCTCCCAACGGGGGCCGGGAAATCAATTTGCTATCAAATTCCTTCTTTAGCGAGTGATGGAATCTGCCTAGTGATAAGCCCGCTGATTGCCTTAATGAAAGATCAGGTCGATCATTTAAGACAAAGACGGGTTAAGGCACAGGCCATTTACTCAGGAATGAATAAAAGGGAGATAGATAGACTCCTGGATAACTCTGTCTATGGTGACTACAAGTTTTTGTTTGTTTCTCCAGAGCGATTAAAAACGGAAATTTTTATTGAGCGATTTCGGCAGATGAATGTGAATCTCATTGCTGTTGATGAGGCGCATTGTATTTCTCAATGGGGCTATGATTTTAGACCCCAGTATCTGGAGATTGCAGAGATCCGAAAGTATCATCCGGAAGTTCCAATTCTGGCCTTAACAGCTACAGCGACCAAAAAGGTCGTGAAGGACATAGCTGATAAACTGGAGATGAGTAACTCACAATTTTTCAGCTCCGGATTTGCCAGACCCAATCTAAGTTTTAGCGTTCGCCAAGTCGAAAACAAGCTCGAGAAGGGATTTGAAATTCTTCAAAGGATAGATGGTTCGGCTATTTGGTATGTTCGTAGCAGGCAGCAAACGCACGAAATCTCAAGAGCATTAAATCAGCTCGGTGTCAAGGCGGAGGCTTATCATGCTGGATTAAAATCAGATGATCGGGACAAAATTCAACAGCGTTGGATGGAAGGTGTCAAACGGGTCATTGTTTGTACCAATGCCTTCGGGATGGGAATTGACAAACCTGATGTAAGGCTGGTTTTACACTCCGATTTACCTGAAAACATTGAGAGTTATTATCAAGAAGCAGGTCGCGCAGGTCGTGATGGGAAAAAGTCATTTGCAGTTTTGATGTGCAATGACTCAGATTTTGAACGACTGATGGATCGGGCGGCGATAGTATATCCACCAAATGAATTCACCCGTCGGGTTTACCAGAGCCTTGCAAATCACTTTCAGCTGGCTGTCGGTAGTAAGGTGAATCAAAGCCTGGACTTTGAATGGGGTGCTTTTGCCAAAAAATATGAGTTAGGGGTTTTAGAGGCTTTTTATGGCCTGAAAGTGTTGGAGGAAGAGGGCTTTATCGCACTCAGTGATAGCCATTATTCACCCTCAAGAATGCACTTTCTGGTTGAGCCAGATGCATTATATCAAATACAAATAGCTTACGCTCAACTGGACCCGGTGATCAAGCTATTGTTGCGAACCTTTGGAGGAAATCTGTTTTCGGAATACATCAAGATTCAAGAGGGAAAACTAGCTCAGGCTCTAAATATTTCTGAAATGGAACTGATCCGGAGGTTGGATAAATTGGCTGAAATGGAGATCGTGGATTACGATAAACGAAAGGATAAACCTCAGATTTTCTTTCTGACCCATCGCTACGATGCAGGTAAGCTACCTCTGAACGTGAAAAGGATATCGGATAGGCGAGATCAAACTTTGGAGAACGCCAAAAGCATCCTCAAGTATGCCCATCAAGATGAGGTATGTAGGATGGAGTTTATGCAGATGTACTTCGGTGAAAAAAACTCAGAGCCTTGTGGAATTTGTGATGTTTGTCTGCAGCGGAAAAGACACTTGAACCCAAAAATATCTGCAGATCAGTTTAAAGCTCAAGTAATGGAAACCTTAAAAGAGTTTGGAGAGTTAAGTGTGAAAGATTTACTTGCTAAGACAGGTAATCCGAACTCTCAGGAGAATTTGGGGCTGATCAGAGAATGGATAGAGGCAGCCGAAATTTCCCAATCACCCGAAGGAAAACTTAAACTTAATGCCTAATTACATTGACTCTTTATTGGCAAAGGTCTTTGGAAATAATTCCAAAGTACCGGTTAGTCATCGGGAAAATTTTGATCTTTCCCCTGAGTTAAGAGATATGGCAGAGAGATGGGAAGACAGCGTCGATGGTGAAGCTCTTCTTCAGAAAGTTTATAAGAATTATCATTTCAAAAAGAGTAACATCTCTGAAAACCCACAGGTGCATTTATTTTCTTCGAAATATGCCAATGGGTTTGCAGTGAGCTTCGAAGACCCCTTCACCAGTGAGGATTTTGAAGCTATGTTTCACACTTTTGGCTCCAGGATTCTCAACATGGATTACATGAAAGTGAGCCTGGATAGAAAAATTGAAGAGAAGGCTGGAAAGGTACTTGAAACTGAAAAGTACTATTTCAAACCACCTCTTCAAATGCCGGAAGAGGGTGAGTTGATTTCCCAGCTTTTCGGTAATGTGGCGGTGGAGAAGGTCAAGGTGGATAGTGAACCAAGCTATATCAAAGTTTTGGTTACAGTTTATTCCGATAGATTGTATCAGGATGCCTGGGACTTTGAAGATTTCATGGATAGATTATTAAATCAGGAAAAATGAACGATAGAGAAAGTTTAAAGAACCAATTAGAAAGGTATCGAACTCCCTATGAGGAAGAAGCTCAGTTCATCCCGGATTTTTTAGAATTGCTTGAAGACGATGACGCTTTTTTGAGATCAAGGCTTGCGGGACATTTTACAGCTTCTGCCTGGATTGTGAATCGAAACAGAACGCATACGCTTCTAACCTTGCATAGGAAATTGAATAGATGGCTGCAACTTGGTGGGCATGCAGATGGTGATGAAAATCTACCTAGAGTTGCGCTCAAAGAGGGATTGGAAGAGAGTGGTCTTCAAACGCTGGAAATGGTCGATAGTCATATTTTTGATATCGATAAACACATCATCCCGGAAAGGAAGGGAGTGCCGCAGCATTTTCATTATGACGTGCGATTCCTGATAGAGGCTGATTTGCAAGAACCTTTAGTGTTGAGTAATGAAAGCATTTCACTGGCATGGATCACCTTTGATTCGGTTCAGGATTTGATCGGTCATAATCCTTCCATTATGAGAATGCTTGAGAAAACCAGCCATTCAGAAATTGTACTTTAATGAGTAATAATTCTTCTGCATTAGATCAAAGTATCTTCCCATTTTCATGCCCACTACAACTTCGATTCTCAGACATCGATGGTTACATGCATGTAAATAACGGAGTTTATTTCAGCTATTTTGAGCATGCGAGAGCCTTGTTTCTACATGAGACCTGCGGATGGAATGTCATGGAGGTTGGAACTGTAGTAGGTAAAACTACCATAGAGTATTTGAGGCCGATTCATCTCGAAGACACTTTCAAATGTCTGGTTAGATGTACCAGAATTGGAAACTCATCCTTTGACCTCGAGCAGGTAATAGTGGGTGAGGGATATTCTGAAGGAAAAATTTTCTCAAAATGCCACACCGTCATGGTTTCAGTTGATATGAAAACGATGAAACCAAAACCTGTACCTGAAGAGTATCGGGAAAAACTTTTGGCGAAGGCCTAAATCAATTTCCATGTCCTATCTTTGCCCAAAATTTATTGGCGTGAAGAACATCTGGTTAATCTTAATTATTGGACTACTTTTTTCCTGTGGGCCAACTGAGGAAGAATTGGTTAATGAGGGAATAAGCAATATGGACTCCCAGAATTGGGATAAAGCTATTTCTTATTTTGATCGGGCATTGGAGCAGAACCCTTCAAACTCTAAGGCTTTAAATGCCAAAGGTGTGGCTCTTTTCCAACTAGGACAAATTGAAGATGCTATTCCGGTTTTCACAGCATCCATTCAAGCCGATTCAATTTCTTACAAGCCATGGTTCAATCGAGGAAATGCTAATCTTGAACTAGGCAATTTCAAGGCTGCTATTTCAGATTTTAACCTAGCAAACGGTCTTGATCCAAGTCAAACTGATATTTATTACAATCGAGGTTTAGCTCTGCTAGGTCTTGAGGAATATGAAGATGCCTTACTTGATTTTGATGCAGCACTTCAGGTGGATCCTAATCAGGCCTTGGCACATTTTAACCGGGCAAAAGCTCTTTTAGGAAATAACGATCCAATTACTGCGATTGAAGCTTTGACGGAATCATTGAATCTGAATCCTGACAGTGGTGCAGCTTATTATCTTCTGGGGATTACTAGAATGAGTGCTTTGAACCAGAAGGATGAAGGATGCGCTGACCTTAAAATGGCTTTGTCTTTGGGAATTACAGAAGCACAGACCTGGCTAGACGATTTTTGTGAATAAATGGCAGCTATTAGCTCCGATATAGAAGCAGCAGCAAGTTTTCTCAATGATGGAGAATTAGTCGGAATTCCTACTGAGACTGTTTATGGCCTTGCGGGAAATGCTTTAAACGGTGAGGCAGTTGCCCGAATTTTCGAGGTTAAAGAAAGACCAAGCTTTGACCCTTTGATTGTTCATATTTCCAGTCCAGATCAGGTCAATTCCTATTGTGAGGAAATTCCTGACCCTCTAAGACCTTTGGCGGACAAGTATTGGCCTGGGCCATTAACTCTACTCCTAAAGAGGAAATCCATAATTCCTGATTTGGTCACTTCAGGATTGGATCGGGTGGCTGTTAGGGTGCCATCGCATCATTTGACATTGGCACTACTTCAAATCCTTCCTTTTCCATTGGCTGCCCCGAGTGCCAATCCTTTCGGATATATAAGTCCAACTACTGCAATGCATGTTGAGGAGCAATTGGGTGATAAAATTCCTATGATTTTGGATGGTGGACCCAGTAAAGTCGGCCTTGAAAGCACAATTGTGGGTATGGAAGATGGTCGAGTTTGTATATACAGGTTAGGCGGACTTTCTGTGAATGACATAGAAGCTGAGGTAGGTAGGGTAGAGGTGAAGAGCCACAGTTCTTCAAACCCTCAGGCTCCGGGGTTATTGAAGAGTCATTATGCGCCCAAAAAACCATTCATTCTTGGGGATTTAAAAGAATTAGTCCTAGAAGCTGGAGATCAGGTCGATTTTGGGATTCTTTCTCTCTCTCAAAGCTTCAAGAATATTCCAGCTGAAAGGCAAATTCAACTAAGTGCCAGTGCTAACCTGAGTGAAGCTGCACAAAACCTATTCTCCTCAATGAGAGCTCTGGATGCCCTTGAGGTAGATAGAATTTTTGCAGAATTGATGCCGGAAGAAGGGCTTGGAAGAGCCATCAATGATCGGCTAAGAAGGGCTGCGGCCAAAGCTTAAGAATGAATCAGGGAAAAGGTTTCTTTTTCCATTTTTTGATTGAAACTTTGATAAATTCAACCTTTTAAAAACTCGAAAACATAAATCTATTGTTATGAATCCTGGAATTAAAAATGTGGATAGTCTGGATTTCGCAGGGAAGCGAGCGTTGATTCGTGTGGATTTCAATGTTCCACTCGATTCTGACTTCAATGTCACAGATGATACCCGAATTCAGGCCGCTCTGCCTACCATCAAAAAGATTTTAGCTGATGGAGGATCTGTTGTGCTTATGTCACATCTGGGTAGGCCAAAAACTGGCCCTGAGGATAAGTTTTCCCTAAAACATATTGTTGGAGCTTTAGAAGCTGCACTTGGTGTTTCAGTGAAATTTGCATCGGATTGTATTGGTGAAGAAGCGGAAGCTCTTTCATCAGGATTGCAATCCGGAGAGGTGCTTTTATTGGAGAATCTAAGATTCTATAAGGAAGAAACTAAGGGAGATAAGGACTTTGCTGAAAAGCTTTCACATCATGGTGAAATATATGTGAATGATGCCTTCGGTACAGCTCACCGAGCTCATGCATCCACAGCTGTTGTAGCTCAGTTTTTCAATGATAAGGTATGCGGATATTTGATGCTATCAGAGTTAGAAAACGCAGATAAAGTTCTTGGCAATCCAGCAAGACCCTATACAGCAATTATGGGTGGGGCAAAGATTTCTGACAAGATCCTCATCATTGAGCAATTGCTTGAAAAAGTAGATAATCTAATAATTGGTGGAGGGATGTCTTACACCTTCGCCAAGGCTCAGGGTGGAACCATTGGAGATTCTCTTTTGGAAGAAGATAAGCTAGATTTTGTTCTTGAATTGATGGATAAGGCCAAAGCAAAAGGAGTAAATCTTGTTCTTCCGGTAGACACGGTTATTTCCACAGAATTTGCCAATGATGCCGAGCAGGGTTTGGCGAATAAGGGTGAAATCCCTGACGGCTGGATGGGATTGGATATCGGTCCAAAAACAAGAGAGCCTTTCGCTGGTGTAGTAGCTGAATCGAAGACAATTCTTTGGAATGGCCCAATGGGAGTTTTCGAAATGTCGTCTTTTGATAAGGGTACGAAGGCCATTGCGGAAGCAGTAGTGGATGCTACGAAAAATGGTGCATTCTCACTGATAGGTGG
>CAZLUY010000134.1:0-8643 GCA_964562785.1 uncultured Limnohabitans sp.
GAATTCTTCAAAGATCACCTCGTCCATCTTAGAACCGGTTTCGACAAGGGCTGTAGCTATTATGGTCAAGGAACCGCCATTTTCAACATTCCTTGCAGCTCCAAAGAATCTCTTTGGCTTGTGCAATGCATTCGCATCCACACCACCAGACAGAATCTTTCCGGAGCTAGGTACAACTGTATTATGTGCTCTAGCAAGGCGAGTGATGGAATCTAGTAGGATAACTACGTCATGACCTACTTCTACCATTCTTTTCGCTTTCTCCAATACGATATTGGCAACCTTCACATGTCGATCGGCTGTTTCATCGAATGTGGAGGAGATCACCTCAGCATTCACAGATCTAGCCATGTCGGTTACTTCTTCAGGTCTTTCATCTATCAAAAGGATCATCAAATGGACCTCAGGATGATTTCTGGTTATAGAGTTTGCGATTTGCTGCAAAAGAACCTTCTTACCCGTCTTTGGCTGAGCCACGATTATTCCTCTTTGACCTTTTCCAATAGGAGCGAAAAGATCCAGTACTCTAGTCGAGTATTTGTCTGGAGTCGTGGTAAGGTTTAATCTTTCTTCTGGGAAAAGTGGAGTGAGGTATTCAAATGGGACTCTGTCACGAATCTCATGAATTGTCTTTCCATTCACTGTGCTGATTTTCAGCAATGCAAAGTACTTTTCACCTTCTTTAGGAGGTCTGATCGTTCCGTTGATATGATCCCCAGTCTTAAGTCCAAATAGTTTCACTTGGCTTGGAGAGACGTAGATATCATCTGGAGAGGCGAGATAGTTATAATCCAATGAGCGAAGGAATCCATAACCTTCCTGCATCATTTCTAGTACGCCTTCATTTTCGATTACTCCATCAAATTCCCGGACGTTGACCTGATTCTTTTTACGATCATTCTGCTGATCGTTACCATTTTGGTCATTGTTCCTTTGATTTCTTCGTCTAGGATGCTGCTCTCTAGGTTTCTCTGCCTCCGGAGCTGCTGCGGCAGTTTCTTCAGCTACAACCTCTTCTGTTGATACAGGCTCAACCACCTTTCGTCTTGGTCTAAAAGTCTTAGGGTCATCACCTTCTTCCTGGTTTTCTGCTTTTGGCCTCTCAGGGTTTGGCTTTCGTCTTTCTTTCCTTTCAGGCTTAGGACCTTCTTGTTCCTTAGAATCTGAAGAAACTTGTTCTTTCTTCTCTTCCCCGGCAGATTCTTTTACGTTTTGCCTCTTAAATTTAGGCTTGTACATCGAATCGTCCTCCGCATTGGATCGGGAAGGGTTCTTTCTTTTAGGTCTAGGGGTTTCAGCTTTTTCTTCAACAGGTTCTACAGAAGAAGGCTTCTTTTTTGGTAGGGCGTTTTCAGGCATGATTGCCTGCTGGTCAAGGATGGCATAGACGAGTTCGTCTTTCTTCAATTTTTTGAAGTTTTTCACCTTGAGCTCCTCAGCAATTTCTTTGAGTTCAGACAGAAGTCTGATTCTGAGTTCTTCTATGTTGTACATAAAAAGGGTATGAAATGAATAAAGTGGTATTCGGTATTTCGGGTAATGAATGCTTTTCTGAGAAAAAAATCTGCGAGAAACGAAGCGTAAGAGGCTGCTTCTTCATTCACTGTGATGACGCAATATTACGGGATGACGGTGGGATTAACAAATTATATTTTTCTCAAAAGGACTTATTATTGATTCAGCTGTCTAAGCACTGCAAGGGTCTTCCACTCAAATTCTTGCCCTAGATGCAGACTATAAAATTCTAACAAGTGATCCATCAGGTCCTGACGGGAAGTTTTGACTAGTTTCTGAGTACTTCCAAAACCCTGATTCATCGCATCCTTCAAAAATAATAAGACTGATTCCCGTTCTCGTGGATCGAAAGAATGACCGATTCCTTCAGAAAAAAACTCTTCTGGTTCTGCAGGGGCAAAGCCTAAGTACTTTGCTTGATTGATGAGGAAGATCAATGGGAAGTGAGCAATTTTGAGCCTTTCGCTATCCAGGTGAATTATGCTCTGAAATATATAATCAAAGAGACTATCATTTTGGTATTCGTCATAAATGGACTTAGAAATTACCTCAGCCAAGAATAACGAGATTCCAGTTCTGGAGAAATCGAAAGGAATTCGAATACTCGTATGGGCAAGCTTTGATTCTGAGATCCGACTGATGTTGCTATTTGGTTTGTCATAAACTACCAAATCTAACAAGGTCATGGGCTGAAAGAGGCTTAGCTTACTTTTGCCGGTTTTACTTCTTACTCCATTTATTATATAGCTTTTCAGCCCTAGCTCTCTGGTGAAAATCTTCGTGATAATACTCGTTTCCTTGTATTTGATATAGCTGAGAACGATACCCTGGGTTTTCCTTTGCATATCAGATCACCAGAAATTTACCTCTTGCTCTTTGATTCCCGTCTGAGTCTAATATATAGACCAGATATATTCCTGTGCCTATCCTTGAACCTGAGCCATCTTGCAAATCCCAGGTTATTGAACCCCCATTGATAGCCCTTCTGTAAACTGGTCTACCTGCTGTATCAGTAATTAGCAAATCAGAATTGTCTGTCAAGCCTTCAATGGTCAGGACTCCAGTAAAGCTTGGGTCTACGGGGTTAGGAAAAATCTTAATCTCATCCAGATCTGGTTCCGCTGAAATGATGCCTGTTCTTAGCGCTGCAATTCCTTGTGGGAAAAGAGTGAATAGCTCACCAGTTGAAGTGTTATTGACCAAATCCAAAATATTGGAATCTGGGATAGGACTATTTGTAGGGGTGAAATTTTCTATCAACTCCTCGAAGTTTTCGGTAAATCGCCAAAGGCCAGCACTTCTGGTTCCCAAGGCAAATGATTTATCAGGCAGTATTTCAAGACTGGTGATGTTTTCGTTTGACAAAACTGGCCTTCCTTCGAAGACAGGTTCTATAGCCTCCACATTAGAGCTTTCTTCAATTAGTGATGCAGAGGGAAGGAATGCCAAACCACTCTCTGTACCAAGCCAAAGCCGATCCAGGTCGTCCAGAGTGATGTCGTTTACTCTGGAATTTGGCAAGGCCCCAAGATCATCCGAAGCTCCATATATTCTACTTTGCCCGCTTTCTGGGAAGTACTGACGCAGAGTTCTGCCAAATCGATTTTCTTGTACAATCCATAGTCTTGATTGAAGGTCAGTGATGATTTTTCCTGGCAGAAGTAATCCAGGTACAGCTTCGGAGCTGATTCCTTCATTGGTGACCTTTAAAAGACGACTTTCCTGATCAAAAACCCCCACCCAAAGATTTCCTTGAGCATCCCCGGCAAAACAGCTGATTGGTAAATCATTCTGATTATTGGGCAGGATAAGTTTTGTAAGAGTTCCATCAGGATCACTTCGCCAAAGACCATTAGAAGTACCCCAATAGATTTGACTATTCCATTCCATCAATGCAGTTACAGAATCAGGAGAATCAATGCTTTCCCAAGAAACCTGATCCCAGGAACTACTTGAAGGGTCAGAAGAGATAGTTTCTTGATTGGCCGAATAGGATGTAGAAAAAGAAATTACTTCCTCATCCAAGATGGCTAAACCTAAAGATTTCCCGGTCGGTCCATTCCAGATCTGGTCAGGGTCCTCTCCCGGAATCTGAAGGCCATTTGAGGTCAGGTAGGTCAATCCGCTCGCAGAAACCCAAAAATCCTCAGGCTCTTCATCAGCTTCAAACCTAGTAGTGAAATTCCCGGAATTGTCCAATTCGAAAATCTGATTTCCCTGCTGATAGAATACAGTATTCTCAATTTGCTTGAGATTTAGACTTTCAGTAATTCCGAAGATTTGAGAGATCCCTGAATCGGTAAATTCATAAATGTAACCTGATTCAGTTTGAGCCCATTGAGCAGGGCCATTGATGACTAGGGTTTGCCAGGTTTGATTTTCGGAACCGGTAATAACTTGCCAGGATCTAAAGTCTTTCAGATTACTCGATAAATAAGCTACTCGAATGTCTGATTCGGTTGCAATAAAGATTTGAGTAGAGTTAGAAGCTACAGAGAAAATACCTAGTGGGTCACCGCCATCCCCGAGGTTTAAGTAGCTGTCCAGAAATATTTGATTCCGAGAATCAATTTCTGCAAATCCAAAGTCTCCACTTACCCAGATTTGAATTTCTCCTGCTGAAAACCCATTGATTCTTTTTTCTCGAATAAGGTCATTATCTCTTAATCCGAAGAAGGGGGTGATATCAGATTCTGAAATAAAATCAATCACTCCATCGCCATGAGCTACAATTAACTGATTCTCCGAATTGTCAAATATCAGGGCTTTCAGGCTTTGACTATTCAGGTTATCTAACCTGGTGATTTCATTGATACTCTCTGCAGGTCCAGAATAGAAATAAACGCCATTTGGGTCCAAGGCAAAAAAACTTCCATTGGAACTAGCAGTAAGTTTGTTGCCGCCAGAGTAGCTAAGATGATATTTCCAGTCACCGACTGCCTGTTGAGCATGGATGGATTGTGCAAAAAGTACTATTAGAAGGGTAAAAAACTTATTGCTCCAGATCTTCATAAAAGCATTTTCTACAGCGAGCTTCATAGCTTTCTTTCTCTCCGAGGAAAACTTTGTCCTCATCTTTAGTCAATCGAAAAGAGAAGGAGGCGAGGTCTCCACATTTCATGCAGATTGCATGGACCTTTGTGACGTATTCTGCAATTGCCATTAATTGGGGAACTGGCTCAAAGGGTTTCCCTTTGAAATCCATGTCCAAGCCAGCCATAATTACTCGTTTTCCTTGAGCGGCCAGTTTCTCCGCGACGGATACGATTTGGGAATCAAAAAATTGAACTTCATCGATTCCGATCACGTCTGAGTCTCCACTAAGAAGTAAGATGTCTTCTGCGAAATTTACAGGAGTAGAGCGGATCCTCGCATCATCATGTGAAACGACCTCCTGAGCATGATACCTCTTATCGACACTAGGCTTAAAAATCTCTACTTTCTGACGAGCGATTTTGGCTCGATTGAGACGACGAATTAATTCTTCGGTTTTACCGGAAAACATAGAGCCGCAGATCAATTCAACCTGGCCTTTTTTATCCGGCTTTTTTTTGCTCCCTATGCTTGGTTCGATAAACATATCAATCGCTATACTCCATGTGGGGGAATTTGTTTATGGCAGCCACTCTCACTCTGATTTCTCCCTCGCGCAATTCTGCTTGGCAAGACAATCTTTCATTTGAGTTCAATCTTCCCTGCTTCAAATAAAATTGCTCTCGTTCGTTCACCTCGCTTAGATTTTCTTCACCCGAAATCAATATGATTTTGCATGAAGTGCAACGACCTTTTTTCCCACAAGCATGCATCCAATCTATGCCATTTTCGTGAATTAAATCTATAACTTTACAATTGCCCTTTTTCGAAGAAATTTTTCGCTCAAAAAGATTTTCAATGACGATTTCGGGCATTTCCTCGTTAGTTCAAAAATTTAGCTGATCAATGACAGACCAAGTTAATAGCAATTATTTAGAAAATTATGCCTCAAGATACACGAGTGAGGTTTGTAGCAATTTTTTTAAATCAAAAAACTTCATTGGAGGACAAGACATTTTAAATCTGACAAACAGCATTCAGGTTAACTATTTCGTGTTTAAGCGGCTCTTTGGACTTTGGCAGGAAGAATTAGGCAAGTTGAAAAGTAACCCCTTCTTCGACTACAGAGATATAGCAGTTCATGAGGCCTTATCAGAGTTTATGAATGTTCTTTCAAAAAGAATTAAAGTCGAAAAAGGAGATTTTGAGCCTCTGCTTAAAATGGCAGTTATTCAGGCGGTTGAAGTAGCTACAGATCCAGTTTCATATTTCAAGAAAGAAGTGAAAATGGCACCAGATGGCCATGTGAATGAATACTTGAAGGAGAATCAAAAGTACTATAAGTGGCATGTTCCTGTGATCAGTTTTCTAATAGATAAGGCCGGCTTCGGATTAGAAAAAGAGCCCTATCTCAAGGCTATTTCAGCCAATTACCAGGTAATTCAAGGCGATTTAGAATCACAGAATCTACTTCTCGCAACTTTGGGTGATATTGCTCCTTTTGACTTGGACGCTTATCTGGGTACTGAAAATGAAGCATCGACTATAGCTGAAACTGGAGAGGATGCCGATAAATCATTTTTCGATAATCTTCCTGATCAAGAAGAAGTGAAAGAGGAAACTCAAGTTAACGATAACCCAGAACCAGAACCAGAACCAAAAAATGAAGAGCCAATCTCAAAACCAACAGTAACGGGAGGGAAGCTCAACGCTGCTCAACTAAAAAGAGAATTCGAGACAGAGTCTTACACCGGTATGAAGGCTGTTGTTGCGAATTTGTCAGATGGGATCGCCATTAATCAACGATTCATGTTTACCAAGGAGCTTTTTGAAGGTAATGCTGACTTACTTATGCATGCCTTGAAGCAAGTGGATGGGACTGCAAGTTTTGAAGAGGCAGTGGAGCTAATCAATAAGCGATATGTGGGGGAGTTGGATTGGGAAGTTGGCTCAGAACCAGTGACAGAATTTTTACAATTGGTGTATCGAAGGTTTGATGGTTAATGCCTGCATATGGGCTTTTCATACAGTATTACTTATTTGTTTTAGTCAAAGATTATCATGAATTTATCGGACTGAAATAACAGTGAGTTTTATTTAATGAGTGATCAAACCCAAGAAGAGTTCGAAAAAGAACCTGAGTTTGATTCCGGGCTGAATCCGGTTGACAATTATTGGTACCTTATAAATTACCTGCGCGATCTGATCAAAGCCTCTGAGATTAAAGCGGGTTTAGTGCTGTCATTTTACGGTCTGCTCTTCAATTTTTTCTTCCAGTTTTCCGACCACTTGTTTACCACTGCACCAAACGACATAGTCATTTATGGCTTCATGGCATTGTGGTTTGTTTTTAGCGTGATTTCTATTTATTATAGTTTTAGGTGTTTTATGCCCCAGATCGAGGATAAGTTTGATAACACTGTTTTCTTTTTTGGTGATATCCTCAAAGGGTATGGTGGTATAAAGGAATATGTTAAGGAGTTGAAGAAGGTAAGTTTTGAAGGAAATCTACTTTTCGATCAGTTGGGTGAACAGGTCTTTGTCAATGCAAAAATCACTGCAGCCAAGTTTCGAAATGTGAACCTTTCCATCAAATACCTTTCGTATAACATTGGCCTATTGTTTCTTTTTATTTTGTATTATGCAATCAAAGCTTTCATCCAAAGCTAACCCTTATTTAACCCAATGAAGTCTTATCTATCACTTAGAAGAGAAGTTCTCAAACGACTCAGAACGGAGTTACCGAGCCATTTGTCCTATCATGGGATAGAGCATACAATGGATGTATTGAATGTTTGTAATCAATACATCAGGAGATTTAATTTAGGTGAAGAGGATAGAATCATGTTGAAAATTGGTGCCACTGTTCATGATATGGGTTTCCTTAAAAGTCCTCAGAATCATGAGGAAATTGGAGCTGATATGGCAGAGGTGTTAATGAAAGATAGAGGGATGAGCCAAAAAAGAATCGACGTGATGAGAGGTTTAGTCATGGCGACCAAAATCCCTCAAAGTCCAAAGACAGAATTGGAAATGATTATTTGTGATTCAGATCTTGACTACTTGGGGAGAGATGATTATCCGGAAATTAGTCAACGCCTCTTTGATGAATTACAATTCATGGGCATAATCAAGACGGAAGAAGAGTGGAAGAATCTTCAGATTAACTTTTTAAAGTCCCACGCCTTCCATACTCCTTTTGCGATTAAGAACCGCGAGCCTAAAAAGCGATATTGGCTCAATAAGTTGCTCAACTCTTAACCCAACCTTCCTAATTGAGAAGCTCTTGATGCATCTAACTTAATGAAGATGAACAGGAGAATTGTGAATGACCAAAGTGATGATCCTCCATAACTGAAGAATGGAAGAGGGATACCCACCACTGGAAACAAACCTATGGTCATGGCAATATTGATCATAAAGTGAAAGAGCAAAATCGAGATCACGCAATAGCCATAGATTCTTGAAAACCGATTTTTCTGTCTTTCAGCCATTATTACTAGTCTTACAAGAAGAGCCATAAATAGGGCTATCACCACAAGGCTTCCAAACCATCCAAATTCCTCGCCTAGGGTACAGAATATAAAGTCGGTATGCTGCTCAGGTACAAAGTCAAACTTAGTCTGAGTACCTTCCAGATAGCCTTTACCAAACATACCTCCGGACCCAATTGCGATTTTTGATTGAGTAACATTCCAGCCCACGCCGAGAGGGTCAATATTTGGATTGAATAATACTAGAATTCTGTTTTGCTGGTGGGTAGGTAGCTTGGAGACCACTAAATCAATACTGTATGAAGTAGCAATAAGTCCAGCAGCTATGAGCGTGAAGACGATTGTCTTTTTCCAGGACCTTCTTCCAAGGAGGATAAAGAAGAGGGTTACGATCAGAATTGCTGCAGCCAGATAAAGATTGTTTTCAATCCCCAGAGAAAGGACGACAATAGCGACCAATCCAAAACCTAAGAGATAATATTTGGCAGGGAATCCTTCACGATAAAACATCAACAAGATGGAGAAGAAGACCATGGCAGTTCCTGTATCAGGCTGCAAAAGAATGAGGATCACAGGAAGAAGAAGAATTCCAAAAGCCTTG
>CAZLUY010000135.1:0-7117 GCA_964562785.1 uncultured Limnohabitans sp.
ACCACCCGATGACATGGGATTACGATGGCAATTCGGTTCATGCCATTTGCTCTAGCCACTGCACGGACAGCTTCTGCATTGCCTAAGGCAACTGCCTGGGCTTTATAGGATCGGGTTTGCCCAAATTTTATGTTTTGAAGTTCATTCCATACCTGGATTTGGAAATCTGTTCCAGGTGTCACCAAGGGGATGGAGAATTCCATTAAACTTCCGTTAAAATACTCCTCTAGTTCTTTTCGGAGTTTCGGGAAGTGTGGGTTTTCTCCCTGAACGATTGTTGAATTTAATCTCTTTGCTAAATCCTTTAGTTCAGTTTCAAGCATCTTCCGATCTGAAAATTCTAAAAGACAAATGCCGTTTTCCACCCCGCAAGCGATCATGGTTCCCAGTGGAGTTTCGATTCTTGTCAAATCAATAATCCCTGAATTCTTACTCTCTGAAGGAGAAAAGCCAAAAACCTTTTTGAAGGAATCAGAAAATCCACTTAATGAATCAAATCCACTTTCAAATGCAACTTCGGTCACTTTTTCTCCTTTGGAGATTTTCTTGAACGCTGAATTGACTTTGTTCATTCTTTGGTATGCATGGAAGGTTATGCCATGGTTTTTAAGGAACCATCTTCTAATCCGTGTTGGGTCGAGGCCTCTTTCTCTGAGATGATAATCTTTAAATTTAAGACTTGGATCCATATTTATTTCTCGGATTAAGGCTTGAATCTCTTTGGGAGTTTCGCCCTTTTTTTCAAGGGGCTTGCAGACTTTGCAAGGTCGGTAGCCTTTCAAAATAGCGGTTGTACTATCATGCGTGAACTCCACGTTCTCAGGTTTTGGCTTTCTTGCAGTACAGCTTGGGCGACAGAAAATGCCGGTGGTTTTCACACAAGTAAAGAAAGCTTCATCAAAGCTTTCATCCTTGGCGATAATCGCAGCATATTTTTGATCAAAAGAAAGATTCATACCCTAAGGTAAAGCCGCATGCCCTTGACTACAACCGAAAAATCGACAAGCAATTTTTAAGTATCAGCTGGAAGTAAAACCTGATAGGATTTCCCCTTTCTTACTTTCAGGTTTCTGTCTCTTAGCCAGGGGTTGTAAAGCTTTAGATTCTTATAGTCAGAGCCGTTTTGCCTTGCCCATGTGGCAAGATCTTTTATATCCTTATCCACTCTGAGTTCCTTAAACTCCGGCATCTGATAATAGTCATCCTCTTCAAGGAAGAAGCCATATTTTTTCGGATTCTCAAAAATCACCTTGAAAGCAAGAATGCGGAACATATACCTACTCGTTTCTTCATTTAGGTAGAGATCATAATAGCTGGAAGTAAGCTGTTGGTTTTGACGCTTTGCAAAACCAGTCTGCCCCATATTGTAACTTGCTGCCACCGATGTCCAATTGCCAAACTTCTCATGAGATTTGGTTAGATATTTTGAGGCAGAGTGTGTTGCTTTCTGTAGGTGGTATCTCTCATCTACATCTGGAGAAATTTCCAATCCATATTCACGTCCAGTATCTCGCATAAACTGCCAAAAACCTCTGGCACCAGCAGGTGAGGTTACATTCATCAAGGCTGATTCGGCGATTGCCAAATACTTAAAGTCATCAGGAATTCCGTTTTCCTGAAGTAGCCGTTCTATTTCCGGCAGGTACTTTGTAGATCGCTTCATCAACAATATCATGTTGGATTGCCAATACGCATTCACATGTATTTCACGATCCAGTCTTTCTCGCACATCTGGAATATCAAGCGGCACAAGCTCGCCAGCAAAACTCAAGGAATCAGGAAGTTTAAATACTCTAGTGGTATCGCTGTACTCCTCCATTCCAGAATCATAAAAGGAAGCCAGGAAGGAATTTGAGTCTGTGGGTCTATCCACCAAAAGGTAAATTAGTAAGGCCCAACAGAGCAGCAATAGGGAGTAGATAAACGTGAGATGAGTTTTGTTATTCATTAAAAGTTTGGACAGAGTAAATATTTTGAGTAGAAATCGTCGATAACCTGAACTGCCTCATCAGAATCGTCAACTAATGAGAAAAGATCTAAATCTTCTTCATTGATATATTGGTACTCATTTAGAAGAGTGGCCTTAATCCAATCGATTAATCCAGACCAGTAGGACTTACCAACAAGAACTATAGGGAAGCGCCCAATTTTATTGGTCTGAATCAATGTTAATGATTCGAACAATTCATCCATAGTTCCAAATCCACCAGGAAGAACAATGAAGCCCTGTGCGTATTTGACAAACATCATTTTCCTGACGAAGAAATAATCGAAGGTGATGAGCTTATCTCGATCGATGTAAATATTCTCAAATTGCTCGAAAGGAAGAACAATATTTAGTCCAACGGACTTTCCGTTCTCTGAATGAGCTCCCTTGTTTCCAGCTTCCATAATTCCAGGACCTCCTCCAGTGATGACCCCATATCCATGTCTCACTAGTTTGGCTGAGATTTCTTCTGCCATTTTATAATATCGGTGATCCCTTGGTGTTCTAGCAGAACCAAATATTGAAACACAAGGACCTATTTTGGCCAACTTTTCAAAGCCATCCACGAATTCAGACATGATCTTAAAAATCGCCCAAGAGTCGGAGCTTTTAATTTCATTCCAGTTCTTCTCTTTGAAGGCTTTACGAATTCGATCTTCTTCTTTTTTCTTTTCAGATTCTGTCATTTCTTTTCTATTTGGGTTTCTTTATAACGAAACGGCGCTCTTCCTAAGATAGATTTGTGGATTAAGATTTCTAAAGAATAAAGACCCTTTATCTACTGATGGATTTAAATTATTTAAGTCTTGTTAGTTTTCATGACTGATCAATATTTTTTTGATTTTTTGTATTAGAGTATATTAGCCAGCACATTCGTTTTACTCCTAAATAGTTTTATGCTAAAAATTGCAGAGATAATCCAGACGATCAAAGGAATCGTGGAGACAAAAGTTGATCTCTTGAAACTAGAAATTCAGGAAGAATTTTTAGGGATTATCGCCAGACTTGTACTCCTGATAATGATAGGGTCAATGCTCCTTTTGGTTTTGCTCTTTTTCAGCTTATCACTAGCATTTTATTTGAGCTCACTTACTGGAAGACCGTTTATGGGCTTCTTGTTAATTGGCCTATTCTATTTGCTCATCCTATTTGGTCTATTTTATACTCGATATTCAAGAACGGTCCAACAGCGTATTCAAATGGCTTTGAGAAATTTTATACTTAGAAACCGAAGAGATACCGATGCAGAATAAGTTGAACGAGTTGGAAAGAAAAGAGCAGGAACTGGAGCAAACGTTGGAACAGCAACTATCACTTCTCCAGAATGACTCCAAAGACTGGTTGAAGATTGGAGGCCTGGCACTTGCCGGAGGGCTGCTTACCTATGCAATTATTAATAGGAAGAACAAAAAAGAAGAAAGGAAAATAGAAAGTGCTCTTGCGGCACTTGAGAAAGAAGGATTACTCACAGATGAGATTGAAGAAAGGCTTTCGACTCCACGGAGATCAAGTTTTTGGCCTAATTTAAGTCAGAGACTATTAATCTTAGGTTTGGCCTTAGCCAAGGAAAAATTTCTTCCTCAACTCATGGAAATTTTTGAGCAGGATGGCGAACCTGAAGGGCCCGATTCATAACCTTCTGATTAATTTTAGAAGGAAAGGTAGGAAGGCTGTGGCTGTTCTTCTCGACCCAGAAAAGTTGAATGGTGATGAGAGTTTTTCTTTCCTAATTGGGAGTAGTGTCGATTTTATTTTTTTGGGAGGGAGCAAGGTTGAAAAGAATAACCTTGAGGATCTTTTAGTCAGAATCAAGTCAATTGTACCTTCTACCCCAATTGTTCTCTTTCCTGGGTCGAATACCCAAATTTCTGGATTGGCTGATGGGTTGTTGTTTTTGAGTCTTTTGTCAGGAAGGAATTCCAGGTTTCTTATCGAAGAGCAGATGGAGGCATCAGAACGAGTAGCTCAATCCAATTTGGAGGTGATTCCCACTGCGTATCTTCTGGTTAATGATGGTCATTTAAGAAGTGTACATCTATCAAGTAATACGACACCTATTCTCAATTCTGATGTAGAACAATGCATTAAAACAGCTTTAGCAGGATTTTTCCTGGGCATGCATCTAACTTATCTGGACGCAGGTAGTGGCTCTCCCAGCACTGTAAGTCCTGAGGTGATCAAAGCCGTGAAAAGCGAAATTGAAACCCCTCTGATAGTTGGAGGAGGTTTGGATGAGGTAGGAAAGTGCCGGAAGGCTTTTGAATCAGGAGCGGACCTAATTGTTGTCGGTAATGCTATAGAGAAAAACCCCGCCTTTTTGACCGAGGTTCTTCATGTGAGGGATATGTTCAATGTTCCTTTAAACGTTAATTAAGGATTCTCTTCGTCGCATTTTACCTGCAGGAACCCCGTACATCATTTTGAATCTTCTACAAAAGTATGCAGTGTCTTTGTAGCCAACTTCCTTACCTATATCTCTGATAGATTTCTTGGTTGTCCTCAATAGATCGACAGCAGATTCCATTCTTTGATATTCAATATAATCTTGAGGATTGATGCCGGTTAGCATTTTGAAATATTGGCCAACATAGTCTTCAGAGACATTAGCCACTTTTGCTAGAACCTTATTAGAAAGGTCGCCACCAATGTTATTCTTAATAAAATTGAAAAGATCTATAAGTCGAGGATCTTTGAAGTAAGTAGAGTTGGTAGATAACTCCTCCACAAAGAGCTGATTCTTCAGAATATGTCTTAAAACCTCTATCACAAGAACTTCGGTTTGACTACTCAATGATCTTTCTTTACCGACCCCACTTTGCTCCTGTTCTTTCATTAAGTCCTCTATGATGGTTCCTATACGATCATTGAAGCGGATAGTAAATGCAGGTATAGATAAGGAGCTAAAAAAGTTGACAACATCGAATACTTTAGATTCGAAGCTCATCATAGATATACAATCGTCTTCTGTATTCCGAATATCATAAAAGCTAAGACTCTGAAGATGTTTTTTCTTCACGTCTCTGAATTTTTCCATTCGGACCTGATTTTTCTTGGATCCTCCGCCTAGAGTTAGTGTAGTTTTTTGACCTCCTGGTATAAATAATACTTCACCTTCATTGACGACCTCTTGATTTTCTCCAAATTTCATGGATCCCTGATGTAGAAGGATTAGTACATTTTCCTTTTCAGAATAATCTAAAATGGACAGAGGCTTTTCTATTCTATAATTCGTACCTCTAATGAATCGAACTTTTACTGATTCTATGACTTTATTGTAATAATCCATGAAATCTTTGAATAATGAGCAACAAAAATAGCACTTTGCCATTGATTAATGGCAAAATTGTATAAAAAAGTGAAAGATAAACGTAAAAAAAAGGTCTAAATCACTGATTTAGACCTTCATTATTGCTTCTATTTAAGAATACCTCGGGATATTACTATTTTCTGTATTTCCGAAGTGCCTTCATAGATTTGAGTGATTTTAGCATCTCGCATCAGGCGCTCCACATGATATTCTTTAACATATCCATAGCCGCCATGTACTTGAACAGCTTCTACGGTTACATCCATTGCAACCTGTGAGGCATATAATTTTGCCATAGCAGAAGCATGAGCATAATCACCTCCTTGATCCTTAATTACGGCTGACTTATATACTAATAGTCTCGCAGCTTCTATTGAAGTTGCCATATCCGCAAGTTTGAATTGAATGGCTTGGTGCTGGCTGATCGGCTTTCCGAAAGCTTTTCGCTCTTTGGAATAAGCCAAAGCAAATTCATAAGCCCCAGCTGCTATGCCTAAAGCTTGAGCAGCTATACCAATACGACCTCCATTTAAGGTCTCCATTGCGAATTTGAAACCAAAGCCCTCATCTCCAATTCTGTTTTCAACTGGAACCTTGACATCAGTGAACATCAATGAATGGGTGTCTGATCCACGGATTCCTAGCTTATCTTCTTTTTTCCCGACAACGAAACCTTCCATACCTTTTTCCACAATAAAGGCTGAAATGCCCTTATGTCCTTTGGCGGGGTCAGTTTGTGCAATTACTAAATAAACGCTCGCGGTATTGCCATTGGTAATCCAATTTTTGGTTCCATTAAGCACATAATGATCACCATTTAATACCGCTTCAGTTTTTTGTGAGGTGGCATCTGATCCTGCTTCTGGTTCGGATAGGCAAAAAGCCCCCAGAACTTCTCCAGTAGCTAACTTTTTTAAATACTTTTCCTTTTGTTCCTCACTACCGTATTTCTCCAAGCCCCAGCAAACCAGCGAATTATTTACTGACATTGAAACTGAAGCGGAAGCATCAATTTTGGAAATTTCTTCCATAGCCAATACATAAGAAAGAGTATCCATTCCTCCTCCATTGTACTCCTCTTTGACCATCATTCCCATAAATCCCAGCTCCCCCATTTGTTGTATTTGCTCGGTTGGGAATTTTGCCTCGGAATCTCTCTCTATAACACCGGGAAGCAGTTCACTATGAGCAAACTCTCGCGCTGCATCTCTTACCGCCTGTTGCTCTTCTGATAGCTCAAAATTCATTACTATTTGGGTTTAAAATTATATTCTGCGAAGATATCCTAAAAAATGAAAAAGGGGCAATTGCTTGCCCCTTCTCCATCTTTTTTTGATGTGGATCAATCTCTGTTACCAAAGAACACAAATACATAATAGGCCAAGGTAGCTAATGAAGCCAAAGCTGCCACGACGTATGTCATTGCTGCCCAAGTCAGCGCGTCCTTTGACATTGCATACTCTTCGGCAGTGACTACATTTCTATTTTTCACCCAGGCGAGAGCCCTATTACTGGCATCAAATTCTACAGGTAGCGTGACTAAGGTGAAAAGTGTCATTATGCCGTAAGAGCCAACCACGATATATCCGATGAAGGGTATAGGGAGCCCAAGAGCAAAACCTCCAAATAAGGAAGCAATCAGTACAATATTCAAAATTCTACCAGAGACATTTTGAAGAGGAACTAACTTCGATCTGAGGTTAAGCCATGCGTATTGGGTGGCATGCTGAACAGCGTGGCCACATTCGTGAGCCGCAACTGCTGTGGCTGCAGCATTTCTCCCATAAAATACATCCGGACTAAGATTGACTGTTTTGTTCATT
>CAZLUY010000136.1:0-6428 GCA_964562785.1 uncultured Limnohabitans sp.
AGTTGAAGGTTCTTTTCTTTGGCTTGAAAGCTATAGGAATGTATTGTACGTGTGAGCAGATTTCTAAGATCAAAAGGAATAACCTCCAATTCAATCTTACCAGAATCAATCTTTGAATAATCAAGGATATCATTAATCAAACCAGTTAGGTTATCAGCTGAAAACTGTAGGGTCTGGAGGTTTTCCAATTGATCCTCTCGCGGGCTTTCATCCATCAAAATATGGGCGATACCAACCAAAGCATTCAATGGAGTCCTGATTTCATGACTCATTACTGAGAGAAACTGAGACTTAACCAGAGAAGCCTGTTCAGCTCGCTCTTTTTCCTCTAACATGGCGTCTTCAGCTTCCTTAAGTTTAGAAATATCTCTTGCGATGCCATTATAGGATTTGGTGCCATCAGCCTTATTCAGGACTATTTTCCCATTAGAATTGAAAATGCGATAGCTCCCATCTCTATGCCTTAATCGAAACTCCAAAAATTGATTCTGATCGAGGAATTCTACCCTCTTCTCAATTAACTCGGCGAACCCATCAAAATCTTCAGGATTCAGAAAGTCAAATACACTTTTACCAATTACTTCCTTTGAAGGGTATCCCAGGAACTGAGCGACATTGGGAGAAATGTAGGTTAAAACAAAACTCTCTGATAAAGAGAAAATGATCTCTGTGGATTCTTCCACCAAGGTTCTATACTTCTCTTCGGACTTTCGTAAGGTTTCCTTGATCTCTACAAACTCCGTGACATCTCTGGCGCTGAAAAGCACCCCATTGACATATGGGTCATTTAGCAAATTCTTAGCAAAACTTTCGATGTAGATCTTCTTGCCACTTTTTGCCTTGATCCAAAAGTCAATATTGACTTCTTCTTCTGTCGACATGACAGTTTTCACATCTCCTTGTATAATTCCAAGAACACCCCAGGACATAAACTCCTGATAGTTTCTGCCTATAATTTCATTAACAGTAAAACCTAATTTTTCACCTACTGAAGGACTTATAAATTTATAATTCCCATCGGCATCTAAAATGGCAACTAGATCATGCGTATTGTCAAGAATGGTTCTCAGATACTGGATTTCCTCTTGCGTTGGACTTGCAGAATCCTCAAGGAAAAGTGCAGGTTTCTCAGGAATTACCTCTCTCTTCTCACCTCTGGCAACAAGAAACCTTCCTTTATAACTAGATGGCAACCTCGTAAAATCCCAGGAATAGCTCCGCTCCAACCCCTTTTTAGAAAGAATTGTCTGAATAACTTTCACAGGAGCTTTTTCACCATCTTGGAAGTAGGCATTGAGCTTTTCCTGACCATCCTGGCTTAAAAAGACGCTCCTCCAATCATCAGGTAGTTTTTGAAAATTATCCTTACAATATGAATTGACAAAAATTATTTCCTCCTGATCCATCAACAAAACAGGGGATTGGATCTCATCAAAAAAATCAGAAATATCGAAACTTTCGAAGGACTTCATAGAGGATAAAAAATCATTCTGGCCACATGAAATTAATGACCACAGCCAGGCTTATGCCCACAAATATGTCGTAAAAAAAGTCATAATTATCCAATTACTAAAGACAAAAAGAAAGAGGAGGTAAAACTAATGACTTTAAAATCCTTATATAGTAGTATTATTTAACCTCAAACTTTAAAGATTAATGATAGTAACTACAACCAACACACTCCAAGGACACACCATAACAGAATACATGGGTATAGTATCTGGAGAAACCATTATTGGCGCGAACGTTTTCAAGGACTTTTTCGCCAGCATTACTGACATCGTTGGAGGAAGATCCGGTGCTTATGAGCAGGTTTTGAGAGAGGCGAAGGCCACCGCCATGGCTGAAATGGAAATGCAGGCAAAGAGATTTGGAGCTACAGCTATTGTTGGTATTGACTTAGACTATGAAACCATTCGCGATGGTATGCTCATGGTAACTGTGGCCGGTACTGCGGTACGAGCGACTAAAGACTAAAGAAAAGGCCCTTAATTGGGCCTTTCTACTTGATTAATGACTTTTTTAACTGAAGCCTTCTTCACAAAAAAATCCTCCACAATAGCAACTGGAGCTGATTTACACATATCCAGGCATTTCGTCCTAATAAACTTATACTTTCCCTTGTGCGAAGGTTTTGCGAGTTCCTTTTTTAATTCCTTGGTCAATGCCTTGCATCCGGATTTTTTACAGTCCGACCCAGTACAAAGAAATATGAGTTTTCTCGGGTGCTTCATCAAGACATTGAGATAGCCTGCATCATCAGGCCACAAAGATATGCTCCATATGTTCCTGCGGCATATCCAAGAACTGCGAGTAATACACCTACTGAAGCAAGAGATGGATCAAAGGCCGAGGCAATAATTGGAGCTGATGCTGCTCCTCCCACATTCGCCTGCGACCCAACAGCCACGTAAAAGAAAGGGGCTTTGATAATAAAGGCGACCACAAGCATAATTATGATATGGAAGAACATCCAAAGAATCCCCACCAAGAACAGAATAGGATTATCGAAAATCGCTCCCAGGTCCATTTGCATCCCGATGGTTGCCACTAAGACATAAAGCAAGACCGATCCCATTTTTGAAGCTCCGGCGCCTTCAAGATTCCTGGCCTTAGTAAAAGAAAGAATCAATCCAGCCGTGGTGGCTACAACCACAATCCAGAAAAAGGCAGAATCCAATGAATACTGGCTTAATGAGGGATAGTTTTCTCCTATGAATGGAGCCAAAATATCAGCGATTACATGTGAAATTCCTGTGATTCCAAAGCCAACACCGAAAATGATCATGAAGTCAGTAAGGCTAGGAATTCGTGTGATCTTCTTTCTGAAGTCTGCGATTTTATCCCTCAAATCATAAATAGCAGAGCTATCAGCCTTGAACAATTTATCTATGACCTGAGGTTTAGCAGCCCAATAAAGTAGAACTGCGAGCCACAAGTTTGCGATCAAAACGTCAACGGCTATCATTTGACCAAAGAGGGTCGTGCTCGCTCCAAATACTTCTAGCATGGCGGTTTGGTTTGCTCCTCCACCAATCCATGAACCAGCAATAGTAGCCAAACCTCTCCATACTTCATCAGGACCACTTCCGCCTAAAATCTCAGGGTTAAAAAAGCCAACAGTTGCTAAAGCCAAAGGGCCTCCAATCATAATTCCAAGAGTGCCTGCCAAAAACATAGTAAGCGCTTTAGGCCCAAGTCGTAGTATTCCTTTAATGTCAATACTTAGCGTAAACAGAACCAAAGAAGCTGGGAGCAAGTATCTACTTGCTACCCGATACAAACTGGAACCCTCACCCGAAATCAATCCAAATGAGTTCAATAAAGCGGGAATAAAGTAACACAGAAGTACGACCGGTACTACAGAATAAAACTTCTTCCAGATGGGGTGATTACTTGCTGAAGTGGCGAAAATCAGTGCCAATACAGCCATTAAAATTCCAAAAACGACTGCGTCGTTGGTAACCAGCGCGGTGCTCTCTTCCATGTTGTGATTGATTTACGCAAGGTTAACCACAAAAAAGGGAATAGTCCAAAAAACTGTGATGAAGCTTAGTCGAGAATATCGAGAAGTTCACTAATCATCATTGCAGTAGCACCCCAGACTACCTCTCCCTTAATATCAAAATATGGAGTGTCCAGAATCATATTCCTGGAAAAGTGAAACTTCTTTTCCTTTCGAATATCAGGAGATAAAATTTCCAGCAGGTTTGGTAAAATTATTTCATCCACTTCCCTTTCCTCAGGAATAAAATCAGGCCTCACATCAGTCACACCTATAAATGGACTAACCAAAAAATTACTCGGAGGGATATAGACATTAGTGAGTTCACCTATTAATTCCACCCTGCTCGGATCAATGCCCACTTCTTCATTTGCCTCACGAAGAGCAGTGGTTCCAAGATCAATATCATCTTTCTCATACTTCCCTCCAGGGAAGGCTATCTGACCGCTATGGACGCCTTCATAGGAAGGTCGTTTGATAAGGGGTAAAAAGACTCCATCCTCATGTGGATAGAAAAGAATTAGCACTGCCCCTTTTCTATGATTATCAGGAACAGCCATATCAAATCTCTTAGGATCAATTGGCGAGGGAGCCATTTTCAAATGAGCTTCTTTACCCGGTAAGGGGCTTTGAAAAGCTTTATCCAGTTTAGAAACTAACTCTGATAAATTCATCGAATATTAACCTCCTTAATTCTGCTGTCTAAGTATTCCTTTGTAGAATAACCTTTGACCAATTCATTCCATTGGTATTGATAAACTAATCGTTCGCCCATATCCAACAGCCAGCTAACGGGTCTATGCCCTTCCTCTTCTAGTAATGTTCCTACGACCAAAAACTCGGTTTCAGAAATCCAATCTCCATCTAGAAAAGAGCCAGAGGGTCCTATCAGCAACAATGTTTCCTTCATACCATCCTCTCCATACCAAATCACCTTTGAGTCAGGATTCATAAAAGCCTCCTTACTTCCTCGACGAGCCTCAACCGTTGAAGAATATATATCCATCACACCTTGTCCAGTGGGGTGAACAAATTGATATGGAAAAAGTGGGTCTCCTTTTAGAATAGGGTTTCTTTCCGGCATCCCGAATGTTGGAATGCTGTCGACTCTGGTGAATTCAAATCTTGCCGGATCAAGCTGACCCTGGGCCCAAGATTGAACCCAATCTCGTTGGCTTAAAATCGCATTTTGGACAAGTCCTTCAAGAGACTCTTCTTTTTCCGAAGTAATAACTATTTCTTCCCCCTCTTCAGTGTCAGGTTCTCCGCAGGAAAAAAGTGCTCCGAGAACACTTAAAAAAAGAAGTGAATGTCTGAGATGCATAAATGAAAAACCAATGTAAGACTGGTAATTATAAAAATGAAAAAAGGCCAGAATATAACTCTGACCTTTTCTTGCTCTCAAACCTATTAAACCTATTGTAGATATTCAGTATTGAATACTGACGAAAAGTATAAATTGTTTTCATATAGTCCAAACAATCGATTGCGAAAGATTTTCGAAATTTTATTTTCCGTGCTTTTCGTCATGTAAATGGCATAAAAATTTACAGAATCGGAGTGAAAAATGATTTTCGTTTTGATATTGGATAAAATTCAAATCCATATCTAATCATGTCGAGACCTCTAGACCAAAAAGTCTATGCTGAAATAATTCTGGAAGGATTTGAAAATTATATGTCCCAGTTCAGAGAATTTACCAAACTCGCACCCGAGTTATTTTCTGACAGAAACTGGTCTGAAACACAAAAAAATCATCGAGAGCGATTAAGGGTTTACAAGAACGTTTTATTGGAATTAGCTGATGCTTTAAAAAAGCAAATGGGAGACGATGCCTCAAGTCGAACTTCATGGGCTTTGATCAAAAATGAATACCATCAATTAATCCAAAACAAACTTGATGGAGAGCTCGCAGAAACATTTTTCAATTCGGTGATTCGGAAAACCTTTCCCGAGCTCACATTGGATGAAGATCTCATGTATGTGAGGGAGGCTAACTCTGCCGACAAACTGGCTTACCATAAGGAACTTCTCAATAGCTATCCTGCAAGTATACCCCTTGAAGAAATTATCCGACAAATTCTTGATGATTATGATTTTGGAGCTCCTTTTCTGGACAAAGAGACAGACGTAAGAAACCTTGTTAGGTCTGTCAAGCGTGTGATTTTGTCACGGTATGAAGTACTGGAAAACACCAAAACTGAAATTCTCAAGAGTGTATTCTATCGAAATAAAGCAGCATACCTAATCGGTAGAACTTACCTCGGACATAAATGGATGCCTTTTATTATTCCTTTTATGAATTGTGAGGAAGGGGTTTTTGTAGACACGCTGATCTTTGACCCGGACATGATGAGTCATCTATTCAGCTTTACGCGATCCTACTTCATGGTGGATGCTCCTATTCCTTCTGAAGTAATCAGCTTTCTACATGCTGTGATACCTCACAAAAAGGTACATGAGCTATATAATGCGATTGGCTTTAATAAACATGGCAAAACTCTTCTTTATAGAGATTTGCTGTATCATCTGGAATCCAGTAGTGATCAATTTGAAATTGCTCCAGGGGTAAAAGGTATGGTCATGACGGTCTTCACCCTCCCCTCCTTAAATCTGGTTTTCAAATCCATTAAGGATCATTTTGAGCCACCAAAGAGCATGACCCGAAACGAGGTCAGGGGCAAGTACAAACTGGTATCCTTGCATGATCGTGTAGGTAGAATGGCGGATACGCATGAATTTGAGGGCTTCAAAATACCTCTTAACCGAGTGAGCGATTCGTTATTAAAGGAACTTAGAAATACGATCAATTCTCTTATTCGAAACGAAAATAATCATTTGATTATTAAGCACTTGTATACGGAGCGAAAGATGATTCCGTTAAACGTTCAGCTCGACCAATGTTCTGCTGAAGAAGGGAAAG
>CAZLUY010000137.1:0-2252 GCA_964562785.1 uncultured Limnohabitans sp.
AGGCCCGGATAGCATCCCTTCAGGACAGCTTGAAGAAATATGATGTTTTCCAGTGGGTGAAGGTCTTTATTGATCGGGTGGATCACGTGAAAGAGAAGCAAGCTGAGCTGAATTCCAAGGATGTAGATGTGAAGATCACTACAGAAATGGAGGAGAAGTTTCGTAAAGCAAAGTCTCCGGTTCTATTCCTTGATTATGATGGTACGCTAACAGGCTTCACTGCGAATCCACAGGACGCTAAACCGGATGATGAATTGCGGGGGCTTATCAAAAAATTGAGTTCTAAATCTCAGGTGGTCATCATTTCCGGAAGGGATAAGGACACCCTTGGAACATGGTTTAAAGGCCAAAAGATTGATATGATTGCCGAGCATGGGGTTTGGGTGAAAATGCAAAGTCAGACAGATTGGGAGCTATATGCCGACGTAGATTCCTCTTGGAAGGATGATATCCGAAATATCATGGAGTATTATGTATTGAGGACACCTGGAGCATTTATTGAAGAGAAGCATCACTCTCTAGTTTGGCACTATAGAAAAGTAGAAAGTGGTTTGGGTGATTTGAGAATGAGAGAGCTCTTTAGCCACTTGAAATATATGGCCAGAGGGCATAATCTTCAGGTATTGGAAGGGAATATGGTCCTTGAAATCAAGCGACCTGACATCAATAAGGGTCGCGCCGCAAATGCCTTGATGCGTGGAAATCAATATGATTTTGTTCTGGCAATTGGGGATGACTGGACTGATGAAGACACCTTCAAAGCAATGCCCGATGACGCTTACTCCATCCGAGTTGGATACGCCTATACCGCTGCCAATTACAACATCAAATCCTTCAGGCAAGTGAGGAATCTCCTAGCTAAGCTTGTTTCCTGATTTAAAAAAAAGAAGACCTCGGAGGTCTTTATCAATACTCAAACCTGCGAGGTTTTAAAAACTTCGCAGGTTTCTATAGCTTTTTACAAGAAAGTCGGTCTATCCAACTTCTTCCCAATTCTGATCGCTGCATTCATCAGGCCTACATGAGAATAAGCTTGAGGAAAATTACCCCATTGGCTACCTGTTTTTTGATCTACATCCTCAGAGAATAACTGCAAGTGATTACAGTACTTAATTAAGGTGCCAAATCCTTCTACCGCCTCATCTATCCTTCCTACGCATGCTAAAGCCTCGATGTACCAGAATGCACAAATCAGAAAGGTTGTCTCAGGCACCCCAAAATCATCCTCGTGCTTGTATCGATAGAATAAGAAATCCTTAGCCAACAAATCCTCTTCAAGGGCCTTCAGATGATCATTCGCTCTTTCTAGATCATCCCCAAAATATCCCATGGTAATAAGCTGCAAAGTTGAGGCATCCATATAAGCAGAGTCCACTGCCTGACCGTATGCCTTCCTTTCTGGCAGGTAGCATGATTCGATTTTCTTAACTGCTTCATCTCGGAGATAAATTGCCTTGTCATACATGGCATCGTTCTTCATGCGAATCCCAATTTTTGCAGCTGCACAAGCACCAGCCCAATGGAACAAGAAAGTGTAGCAATGCTCTTGAGCCAGGTTTCTGAATTCCCACAAGCCCGCATCTTTTTCATGCATGGTTTCCTCAATTTTATCGAGCAAAGCCATAATCATGGGCTGCGAGGAACTTCTCTCACTTTCGGTGAATCGCTGATCTGAATACAGGGGGAGAAGAGATACCAAAACCTGACCATAGAGGTCATTTTGGATATGAGTATAGGCTTGATTTCCGAAGCGAACTGGTGTATTTCCTAAATAACCTCCCAAATCTGCTATTTCCTCTGTAAGATCGGATTCCCCCGTAATGGAATATAATGGTTGGCCCCTACCCTGCTCATTGGTGGGTAAGTTTTGGATATACTCAAAGTACTTTTCTAACTCTTCGAAGTGCCCAATTCCATTAAATGCTGTAAGCGTATAATAGGTATCCCGGATCCAGCAATAGCGATAATCCCAATTTCTTGTGCTCCCTGGCGACTCCGGTAAGCTGGTAGTTGAAGCGGCTATAATTGCACCCGTATCCTCATATTGATGAATTTTCAGGATCAAGGCTGATCTCAGCACAAGCTTCTGATGGAAATTATAAATATGGGTTGATTTAACCCATGCTTGCCAATAGGCTGTGGTTTCATTTAGAAATCTCTCTGATGTGGTTTCTATAGGAGCTTCCAACGGGCGTCCATAAGTCAAAACCAGATAGATCGTCTTTTGAAGTACAAAAGGCTTGATGTCCTGT
>CAZLUY010000138.1:0-14212 GCA_964562785.1 uncultured Limnohabitans sp.
AGTGATGAACTTGCTGACCAAAGGCTCTTTAAATCATTTGGAATTCCAGTTGAAGAAAACCCCTGCTGAGCATTTCGAGGCGATCAGCCAAAGTGTAGAATACGCTCAGAAAAATGGAGTCAAGGTTAATGTCTATCTAGAAGATTGGTCAAATGGAATGCGTAATTCCAGAGAGTATACACTTGACCTGATTAACTTCCTTTCAACCCTTCCTGTTGAGCGGGTGATGCTGCCCGATACTCTAGGCTTATTATCGCCAAATGAAGTAGCTGAATATCTTCAATTAATTGTGGATAGGTTTACTTCTCTACACTTTGATTTTCATGCTCATAACGATTACGACTTATCCATTGCCAATGTAATGGAGGCTGTTAATAATGGGGCATCTGGAATTCATACTACAGTCAACGGATTAGGAGAGCGAGCTGGAAATGCACCAATAGAGTCTGTGATAGCGATGATCAAAGATTTTACAGATCTTGAAATCCGGGTTCAGGAGCAGAAGCTTTTTAGGGTTTCTAAGCTTGTGGAGCAATTCTCTGGTCATCATATTCCATCGAATAAACCTGTGGTAGGCGAGAATGTCTTTACTCAGACTGCTGGAATCCATGCTGATGGCGATAATAAAAAGAACCTCTACTTCAATGATTTACTTCCGGAGAGATTTGGAAGACAGAGAAAATATGCACTTGGTAAGACTTCGGGCAAGGCGAATATTCTCAAAAACCTGGAAGAACTCGGACTCTCTCTTGAAAAGGAAGAATTAGAAAAGGTCACACAGAGAATCATTGAATTGGGTGATAAAAAGGAACGAGTAACCACCGAAGATTTACCATATATCATCTCCGATGTACTTCATAATTTCTCAATTGATAAGCATATTTTCATTGAGGGGTATCATATGACACATTCCAAAGGACTAAAGCCATCAGTTCAGCTTAGGCTGAATATCCATGGCGAATCTTTTGATGCACATGCATCTGGAGATGGTCAATACGACTCCTTTATGAAGGCTGTCAGGAAGATCTACAGGGACAGGGGCCAAGAGCTTCCTAAGCTGATAGATTATCATGTTTCGATTCCTCCTGGCGGTAAGACAGATGCCTTGGTAGAGACCGTGGTTACCTGGGACTATGGGAAAATTTTCAAGACCAAGGGACTTGATCCGGATCAAACCGTAGCAGCTATGATGGCTACGGAAAAAATGCTCAACATCGTAGAATCTTTCAATCAATCCTTAAACGAAAAAGAATCCAGTTTTTATGGAAATGAATATCGCGCTACTGCCAGGTGATGGTATAGGGCCAGAAGTAATCGCTCAAGCCGTTAAGGTGGTTGAAGCGGTTGGAAAGAAATTTGGTCATGAAGTGTCCTTCAAAGAAGGACTGGTAGGGGCCGCAGCAATAGATGCTACGGGTGATCCTTACCCAGAAGCTACGCATGAAGTTGCTGCTGGTTCTGATGCTATTCTGTTCGGAGCAATTGGTGACCCAAAGTATGATAATGACCCTAAGGCTAAGGTTAGACCAGAGCAAGGATTATTGAGAATGCGGAAAATGCTCGGCCTTTTCGCTAATGTGAGGCCTACTTTCACCTTCCCGTCTTTGGTTCATAAATCTCCGCTTAAGCTTGAAAGAGTGGAAGGAGTAGACTTTGTGTTTTTCCGAGAACTTACCGGAGGGGTGTATTTCGGAGAGCCAAGAGGAAGAAATGAGCAGGGGACCAAGGCTTTTGACACCAATGTGTATAGCAAGGAAGAAATCACCAGACTTACCCGAATGGGATTTGAAGCTGCACAGAAAAGGAGAAAACTTCTTACCTGTGTAGATAAGGCAAATGTGCTTGCTACTTCCAGACTGTGGAGAGAAACGGTACAGGAATTAGCACCTGAATATCCAGATGTCAAGGTGGAATATGAATTCGTTGATGCTGTGGCCATGCGCTTAATTCAATGGCCAAAAGCTTATGATGTATTGATTACTGAAAATCTTTTTGGAGATATTCTTACCGATGAGGCTTCCGTAATCTCAGGGTCTATGGGTTTAATGCCTTCAGCTTCTCTTGGCTCTGATGTAAAGTTATTTGAACCAATTCATGGTTCTTATCCTCAAGCTGGTGGAAAAGATATTGCCAATCCTTTGGCAACTGTTTTGTCCGCCGCCATGATGTTTGAGTATGCCTTTGACCTGAAAGAAGAAGCAAAATTAATATCCGATGTTGTCAATCAGTCACTGGCTGAAGGTATAGTGACGGAAGATATTGCTGATGGAGCTAAAGCCTACAAAACCTCTGAGGTGGGCGATTGGCTTGCAGAACGAATTCTTGCCTGATTTCAAATAAGGAGATCAAAGAAAAGCCGGCTCTGATAAAGAGCCGGCTTTTTTTAATTTTTTGCAGGGTTAATCATTATATGGGCTCGATGCGTGCCGGGATCCATAATCCACGGTAAGCCTGGCCCAGCAGGTCCAGTTGGTAGGCCAGTGCTCTCTGAAGTTGCCCAAGGAATATAAACTACTGAGCGTGTATAAGAGTCCTTTACTTCTCCAGTGGTCCAGTTGACATTTTCCAATTTTGCTGTAGTAACATTCAATAAGGAGCCATTATCAGGAAGCTTTAGCGTACCCGCCTTGGCTTCAGCCTCTCTGGTATCAAATATTTCTTGAAAGCCTTTTCCTTCCTTTTTCAATTCTCTGCCTCTAGCCATAAAAGGCTCAGCGCTGATATGATAAGAGGCCACACTGAATCCACTGTTTCCCGGCTCATCGGCAATACAGATTGTTTCATTCGTACCTTCCCGAAGAGTAATAAATTCTCCGGAAGAAGAGTAGCCATAAACTTTGGCTCCGGCTCTTTGATCTTCCGGAGCGGCAAGAAGAGCGGTTTTTATTTGGATTTCCTTGCTTGGGATACTCTGGGCAAAAAGATTAAAACTGAAAAGGGTGAGGGATAAGATTAGAAGCTTTTTCATGGGTCAAAAATTTTTGGGCTTCAGGAAATTACAAAAATCCAATTTGATGCCCAATCCCTTAACTTTACGCTATGCAAACAAGGCCTTATTCCTATCTTTTTGAGATAAGTTATTTCGGTGCTAGGTATAAAGGCTGGGTTCCTCAGCCGAACCAACCAAGTGTTCAAAGGCAATTGGAACGTGTGATTTCCCATGTGTTTTCACATAAGGATTTTTCGCTAATCGGTGCGAGCAGAACTGATTCAGGCGTCTCATGTCGTCAGGGATTCTTTCAGTTATTCCTGAAAAATGAAATCGAACTTAAAGCATTCGCTGATTCTGTCAATGAGTTTCTTCCACCTGACATTAGAATTAAGGCTAGAGGTCAAGTGGGTAGAAATTTCAATCTCATACAATCGGTAGAAACCAAAACATACCACTATTACTTTTCAGATTCGGATAATTTTAAGCCGCTTAATTCAGCCAATATTGCCTGGTTTAAAGGGCCGATTGACTTGGATAAAATGGTAGTCGCTGCTGAGGTCTTTATCGGTTCTCATGATTTCAGAGCCTATTGTAAACCATCTCCTAATAAGGACGATTACGCCAGAGAACTTTTTTCATTTACGATCGAAGAAACGAAGAGTCTGAATGAAATGAACTACCAGGAATCGTTTTTCCAGGTTGCGGTTGAGGGATCAGGATTTCTCCATCAACAAATCCGGAAAATGGTCACTGCTCTTGTCAGAGTGGGGCAAGGGGAGTGGCATCTTTCTGATCTGCATGATAGACTGACCAATCCCAATGGAAATTGGGAATCAATTCCTCCTGCGCCTGCTAATGGTCTAATCCTCTGGGAGGTTAAATTGAAAGAAAATTGATCTCTAGACCGTGTCCGGATCGGGATGTACGTATCCTTCTCGATACGGTCTTTTCAGCATTGCCGTAGCTTCAGGATCACCTAGAATTGTTCTTGATTTAGGGTCGTATTTGATAACTCTTCCGCCTAAGTCCATTGAGATATTGGCTAGAATACAAGCTGCCGTAGAAATATGACCATCCTCTACATCTGCAATTGGTCTTGACTTATTTTCTACAGCTGCCAACCAATCCTTCATATGAAGTCGAGTAGCAGGAGCGGCATTTAGTTCAATGTCTACTTCAGTAAGATCTTCAGGGTACTTTTCCCTTTCAAAGAAGCAATCGTAGTGGATAGGTTCACCATTGTCTTCGTACGGAGTAAAGTCCGCTTGCATGGTGCTTCCAGCGAGAACACCCTTGTCTCCAAAAATTTTGAAAGCCCATGGGTATTCAGGGTCAACTGGGTTTCCCCATGTTCTATGCTGCCATACTACGTTCAGTTCTGGATACTCAAATATTGCGGTCTGCGTATCAGAGATATTCGATTTACCATCTTTCTGCACATATATCCCTCCTGTGGAAGTTATCTGTGTTGGCCAACCCAACTTCAGCATCCATCGAACAGTATCCAACATGTGCACACACATGTCACCCGTGATGCCATTACCGTATTCCACAAAAGTTCTCCACCATCTTCTGTGTGGAAGACCGTCATAAGGTCTCAAAGGGGCTGGGCCAGTCCAAAGGTCATAATTCAAGAAATCTGGAACAGGTTCAAGGCCAGGGTTACCATTGGCCCGCATATGGTAATAGCAGCAAATCTCCACATGGCTAATGTTTCCAAGTTTACCTGAGTCAATGATCTCCTTTTTAGCATCAATCAGATGAGGAGTACTTTTTCTTTGAGTGCCAATTTGCACGGTACGATTATACTTTCTTGCTGCAGCCAGGATGGCCTCACCTTCAATTACATCGACAGAAATGGGCTTTTGTAAATACACATGCGCACCTGATTTAATAGCATCGATTGCTTGCAAAGCATGCCAATGGTCCGGAGATCCAATAAGGACAAACTCAGGCTTCTCTTTCTCCAGTAGCTCTTTATAGTTTTCATAAAGTGGTGGAGTTTTTCCCGAGCTTTGTCTCTCAGCGACAAGTTTAGCTGCGCCTTCAAGCATATTCCGATCGGGGTCACACAAACCAACCACATCTACATCCGCTACCTGAATCAAACGGAATAAATCAGATTTACCATACCATCCAGTTCCAATCAATGCCACTCGGATCGGACCCTCTCGATCTTTAAAATCCATTCCAAGAAGGCCAAAACTGGCTAGTGTGGTAAGTGCGGTTGAGCCTTTTAAAAAATCTCTTCTATTGAGCTTTGCCATAGGTGCTTAGGGTTGAGGTGAATAGAATATAATTTACAAAAAGGTGTCACTTTGGCAAATGACTGTAGGAAGAGTGGCCAATCAGCAATTTGAAGGACAGTCGAGGCTAGGAATTCAGACCTGAGATTATTGGATAGGCTTAAAGTCCAACTGTCTTCCTTCTGCTTTGGCCTTGGTATCCATGGAATTACCAACAGCAATCCCAATACTCATCCCAATGGGTAATCCAATTCCCAGGTAGCCCATGTTACCCAAAGATGTTCCGAAGACAACACCAAAAGGCAAACCAAAGACAAGCATTCCTAGTACTAACCATTGGGTTTGGTAATAACCAGGAGGAACGATTTTCAAATCCTTCTCCAGCATTTTGGTAATGGTTGAGTAAGCCGTCTTTAATGATTTAGCGAGTGCTTTGTCCTCTCCCTGGAAATCATTGACACCTCCAATAATCTGATTGAATTTATCAGTTAGTGGTTCAGGGATACTTTTTTCCTCTAGGGCTGCAATGAGGTTCTTCAAGTTCATGGCGGGCTTAGCCACTTTTTGATTGGTAGAAAAAGAGGGGCGATCATTAAGCTGGGTAAATGACATAATCAAAGAGTAAATGAAGTGATTCTTAAGACCATTAATTCATAATATACCAATCTTCAAGGGTAATGAATTGTGTCTTTTGGTTTTCATCTTGATATCGCTCGAAAGCAGCACCGATAATTTTACCTGGATTATCTTTCATCTTTTTCATTATGGTGGTCATGTTCTCGTAAGGAATGACCTTAAGAGCTTCTTCATAGCTAAACCATTTAATATCTGTGCAATCTTCGGGCACCTTCAAATCACCACCTACATATTGAGCTTGATAATATTGCATCAAAGTTAGGTATGGACTGCCTTGCCATCTTTGAGTGTAGATGCCTCTAAGTGCTGGATTTTTTACTGTGATACCCATATCATCCGCCATTTGATCCAAATACTTTTTTACGGATAAAGGATCGTTATATCGGCTTCCAGCAATTTCCCATTCATTGTTCCATTTCACGAGCAGAACCTCGTCTTTGTCATTGGTCACGTAAAGCTTAAAGAATGAGTAATTGTCAGCTTTGCCTTGAGCGAATAAAGAAAATGATAGGAGAGTAAGGCAAAAAGTGAAAAGAGTCTTGGTAGTTTTCATTAGTGTGGTTTATTAAAAATATATTACTAATTCCACACGAAGTTCAGCCAGGTTTTGTTTGATCTTTCCATTGATCAGGAAAGATCTCGTGGCTTATTACCAAGAAGGATGAATTGAATAGCCCAAAGACTTAAAGCTCAACGCCGAATTTTTCTCCAAGCTGTTTCAAATCTTCAACTACCGGTTGAAGTAGTGGGATTCCATTTTGTATTCTTTCCTTTTCGAGTTCTCTTTCAGGATCCCCAGGGATGAGAACCTTATCATGTCCAGCTGTGGTCTCTGAACTTCTGAATCTTTTTATCCAGTTGTCCATGTGAGATTTGAATTCATCGGCTGGTCGAAATGCGTCTACTCTCATAGCCCCGAAAAAATGTCCGATGCCTTCACCAACAGGATTTGGATCAGGGTCCAGGAAAGCCACAAAGGGAGGAACCCAAGGGCCATAGTTTGCACCGGAAAGCACAGCTGAAAGAATATCAACCACAGAACCTAAAGCATAACCCTTATGCGACCCATGTTCGCGATCTCCACCCAATGGCAAAAGAGATCCACCATTCTTTACTCCGTCTGCAGAATTAGTAGGATTACCTTCTTTGTCCTGAATCCAACCATCAGGGGCATCGTGTTTCTTTCTCTGAAGAATTTCAAGCTTACCGTTGGCAGCAGTTGTTGTCGCTAAATCTGCAACAAAAGGCGGTTGCTTATCGGCTGGAATCGCAACTGAAATAGGATTCGTACCAAGTAACCTTTCTTTGGAAAAGGTGGGGCTAACCAAGGGACTAGCGTTAGTCAAAGAAATTCCAATCATGTCCTTTTCTAGTGCCATCATCGAGTGATAGCCAGCAATTCCATAATGATTTGAATTTTTTACAGAAACCCAACCAGTACCTACTTTCTCAGCTTTTTCCATGGCCACCTTCATGGCAAAAGGAGCAACGACCAAACCTAAGCCACTGTCTCCATCAACTACCGCTGTAGACGGAGTTTCGTGGACTATTTTTAACTCAGGAGTAAGATTGATTCTGTTTTTCTCCCAAAGCCTAACATATCCGGAGAGTCTTGCCACTCCGTGACTATCAACACCTCGTAGGTCTGCCGAAAGCAATACATCTGCAGCCATCTTTGCGTCTCCTTTAGGACATCCAATTTTATTAAGCAGCTTCTCAGTAAAAGAATGAAGCTTTTCGTAAGAAAAAGTCATGGTTGTTGGGATTGAAAATTCAATTTATGGCTTAAGGAATTGCCAATCAATTTTAGGCTGATTTAGCAACCTCTTTTTTCTCGATCAAGGTCGAAATTGCTCCTTCCTTAAGTGCATAATGTGAACAGGTGATGGAAGGAACCGGTACATACTGGAGAATGAAATCTATAAGACACGAGGCTACAACGATCATATCTACACGCATAGGGATCATGCCAGGAATCTGAAGCCTTTCCTCTCGAGTTTTGGTCAAAAGACTCTTATGGATTTCTTGGTATGCACTATATGGAAGCTGGAAAACATGCTGACCAGTAAGCTTACATTGGAGCAAGGACTCAAAATAAATGTCAGTAAGCGTATCGAAGGTCCCAGAAGCTCCAACTAATCCAGTTGGTTTGTACTTCTCAATAGCATCCAGCAAAGGAGCTAGCTTCGTGACGAGATATGAATTCATTTCCTCAATCTCAGAAGGAAGGATAGGGTCATGATGGTGGAAAAGTTCTACGAGTCGCTGACCACCAACTTCAAAGCTTTCTTTCCAAAGAGACCTTTCATTATTGCCAATGATGAATTCCACTGACCCTCCGCCAATGTCCATCATTAACTCTGTATGTCCATTGAGTGAGCCTGAATATCTAATACCCTTATAAATTAATTCCGCTTCCTCCTGACCTGAAATCACATTGATGTCAATATTCAAGGTTTTTCTTACCTGATCGACAAAGTCTTTCCCATTCTCGGCATTTCTTACTGCACTTGTGGCAAAAGCGAATACTTCGGAAATTCCATTAGCATCTATTTTGTTTCTGAAATCCCCTAAGGTTTTGTATGCTCTTTCGAGAGCATCATCTGCCAATCGGTCTTGGTTGATTCCCCCCTTACCAATTTTCACAGGGACCTTCTCTTTAAATAGCGTAGAAAAGCTGCCATTCTGGAATTCTACCAGAAGGAGATGGAAGGTATTGGTACCCATGTCAATGATGGCCGCTTTTCTCAGATCACTCATAGTGCTTTTTAGGATGGGCGAATATAGAATTTATTTGAAATAAATGGCAGGCTGAATAAGAGTAATGATTTCTTAAAACATGAACGTGCATTTCTGACTTTCCTATTTATCCCGTAGGCGTAAATATTTTTCCGTACCCAAACAAAGCCTACTATATTTGAGCTTAATAGAAATCAACCTTAGAACACCCAAATATGTCAACTGAAAAACTCCTTTCGAAAGTTGAGAAAAGCCAGGAGCTGGAAAGAAAGAATGAAGAAGCTCTCCAAGGGGGAGGGCAGAGAAGAATAGACTCTCAGCACAAAAAAGGTAAACTGACTGCGCGAGAAAGGATCGATATGTTTATCGATGCCGGTACTTTCAATGAGATAGATAAATTCGTTACGCACCGAACCAAGGATTTTGGTTTGGACAAAGAACACTACCTGGGTGATGGTGTAATTACTGGCTACGGCAAAGTAAATGGTCGCTTGGTTTATGTTTATTCTCAGGACTTTACTGTTTTTGGAGGCTCTTTGTCAGAAACGCATGCTGAGAAGATTTGCAAAATCATGGATATGGCGATGAAGAACGGTGCTCCGGTTGTTGGCTTGAATGACTCCGGAGGTGCACGGATTCAAGAGGGGGTAAATTCTTTGGGAGGTTACGCCGATATCTTCTATCGAAATACATTGGCCTCTGGAGTAGTTCCCCAGATTTCAGCAATCATGGGGCCTTGTGCAGGTGGAGCAGTGTACTCTCCAGCAATTACTGATTTTATCCTGATGGTGGAAAATACTTCTTACATGTTTGTGACTGGGCCCAATGTAGTTAAGACCGTAACACAGGAAACTGTAACTGCTGAGGAATTGGGTGGTGCTTCTGCCCACAGCGTTAAAAGTGGCGTAACGCAGTTTTCCTGTGCAAATGAAGTGGAATGCCTAAACCATATTAAGAAGATTCTAAGCTACCTTCCTCAGAACTGTGAGGAGATCGCGCCTTCTTATCCATATGAAGGAAGTGGGGATGAGACTCGTGAAGAGCTGGAGGCCATTGTTCCAGAAAATCCAAACCATCCCTATGACATCCGTGAAGTGGTCAATGGAATTGTGGATGAGGATTCATTCTTGGAGGTCCACGAAAATTTTGCAGATAATATAGTTGTAGGTTTTGCGAGAATCGCTGGCCGGAGTATTGGAGTTGTTGGAAACCAGCCTCAATCTATGGCAGGTGTTCTAGATAATCAGGCTTCCATCAAGGCGGCAAGATTTGTAAGAACCTGTGATAGTTATAATGTCCCATTATTGGTTTTGGTAGATGTGCCAGGCTTCCTCCCGGGAACTGACCAGGAATGGAACGGTATCATTTCGAATGGAGCCAAATTGCTTTATGCTTTTTCTGAAGCTACTGTTCCAAGAGTGACAGTTATAACCAGAAAAGCATATGGTGGTGCATACGACGTAATGAATTCAAAACATATCGGAGCTGATTTGAATTTTGCATGGCCTACAGCTGAGATTGCTGTTATGGGTGCCAAAGGTGCTGCCGAAATAATTTTCAAGAAGGAGATTTCTGAAGCATCCGATCCTGAAGTAAAGCTTCAGGAGAAGGTAGATGAATACACTGCAAAATTTGCTAACCCATACCGAGCAGCTCATCGAGGATATATTGATGAAGTGATTAATCCGAGGGATACAAGATCAAAGCTGATCTCAGCATTTGAAATGCTTGAAAATAAGGTGGATCGAATTCCGAGAAAGAAGCACGGAAATATTCCATTGTAAGAAAAGACCAACTCAAAAAGACAATTATGGATTCGAAGTCCTTTTTATATGAATACCTAAATAATGCCTCACCAACTGGTTTTGAGGCTTCCGGACAGCAAATTTGGTTGGATTATATCCGCCCATATGTGGATAGTCATTTCACCGATAATTATGGGACGGCTGTAGCAGTTATTAACCCTGAGGCTGAATATAAGGTGGTGATAGAAGCTCATGCTGATGAAATCAGTTGGTTTGTCAATTATATCAATTCAGATGGTTATATCTATGTTCGGCGAAATGGTGGTTCTGATCACATGATAGCTCCTTCGATGCGAGTGAACATTCACACGGATAAAGGGATAGTGCCTGGAGTTTTTGGTTGGCCGGCGATTCACGTGAGAAAGGCTGGAAAGGAAGATACCCCAACTCTTGATAATATTTTCATAGATGTTGGAGCGCGATCAAAAGAGGAGGTTGAAAAACTAGGAATTCATGTGGGCTGTGTAATCACCTTCAAGGATGAATTGACAGAACTCAATGAAAAGTTTCTTTCAGGAAGAGCACTTGATAATAGAATAGGAGGCTACATGATCGCTCAGGTTGCGAAAAAAATTTCTGAATCTGGGGATAAGCTTCCCTTTGGATTGTATATCGTCAATGCTGTCCAGGAAGAAATTGGCCTTAGAGGAGCTCAAATGATCGCTGAGAAAATTAAACCTGATGTGGCTGTGATAACTGATGTGTGCCATGATACCACCGCTCCGATGTATAATAAGATCAAGAGTGGTGATCAGGTTGCTGGTAAAGGCCCGGTGCTCACTTATGGTGCATCTGTGCATAAAAAGCTTCTCGATTTAATAATTGCCTCTGCGGAAAAGAATGAAATTCCTTTTCAGCGATCTGCTGCTTCCAGAGTGACGGGGACAGATACAGATGCGTTCGCTTATTCTAATGAGGGTGTACCTTCTGCTTTGATATCTCTTCCACTTAAGTATATGCATACGACTGTAGAGACGGCAAGTAAGGAGGATATTCAGCTGGTTATCGAGTTGATGTATCAATTTGTAAAGGACTTTGATCCCAATTTCGATTTTAGATACGTGAGCTGAAATGATTTTTCGGGATCAGCTTGATCGATCAGTAGAGATTGTTAGTACTCCAAAAAGAGTAGTTTCTCTGGTACCTTCCCAAACCGAATTACTGGTTGATCTTGGCCTCGAAGATAGTCTTGTCGGTGTGACCAAATTTTGCATTCATCCGAGAGGATTGAAAAAGCGAAAGACTATTGTAGGTGGCACCAAGAATTATCGAATGGAGGTAATCGATAAACTCCAGCCGGATCTTATCATTGGAAATAAGGAAGAGAATGATAAGGAAGGCATTGAGGAGCTGGCCAAAAAGTATCCGGTTTGGCTTAGTGATATATACACCTTGGAGGATAATTCCAGGATGATCAATGCACTGGGTAGAATTTTTAATTGTGAGGAAAAAGCAAAGAGTTTAAGCGAGGATATTTCTACTCAATTCTCAACCGTCAAACCTAAAGGGTTCGCAGTTTATTTGATTTGGAACTCACCCATGCTGTCAGCTGGACAAGACACTTTTATAAACCAGATGCTTGGGTTGGCTGGGTTTGATAACATGGTGAAGGAATCCCGATATCCCGAGTTGACTGAAGAAAACCTTATAGGCTTGAACCCTGACTTTTTATTATTGAGTTCAGAGCCCTTTCCTTTTAAGGATAAGCATCTCCAATTTTTTAGAAGCTTATTGCCACAGACCGAAGTGATGTTGGTGGATGGAGAGCTTTTTTCATGGTATGGTTCAAGACTGCTCAAGTCAAAAAGCTATTTCGATTCATTGTTGAAATAGGCTTTTAACCATTCATGAAAAAAAATCTGATTGGGTAACCATTGCTTGAAATAGATTTTAATTTCGCAATGTCAACCTTTGATGAAATAATTAAAAATGAATAACACTATGAAGATGAGAATTGCTGCTGTTGCCTTAGCTGCTTCGGTGATCGGGTTTTCCTGTTCTACCAAGGAGACTAATGTGGCGGATGAAATACTAGATGAAGTAGACGAAGTTCTAGTTGAGGATAATGAATTATCTGGTGCGGAAAAGGCAGATGGCTGGATGCTTTTGTTTGATGGCGAAAGTATGGATGGCTGGAGAGCCTTCAATGGAACTGAACTACCTGACACTTGGGTGGTAGAAGACGGAGCTATGAAAGCCTTGGGTGCCGGAGGTGATATCGGTGGAGATATCGTTTTTGGGCCAATGGAGTTTGAGGAATTTGAACTTGAGTTCACCTGGAAGATTGAAGAAGGGGGAAATAGCGGAGTTATGTATCACGTAGTAGAGGATCCTAAATACAAGGCTCCGTACGAAACAGGACCAGAATATCAGGTTATTGATCAGTTAGGTTTCCCTGATCCTTTAGAGCGTTGGCAGTCCTTGGCTGCTGATTATGCAATGTATGAGCCAGACTTTGAAGGTGTGGTACTTCCAGCAGGGGAGTGGAATACTTCTAGAATTGTATTCTCCAATGAAAAGGCTAGCTATTGGCTGAATGGAAAGAAGACCGTGGAGTTTGTTCCTTATTCTGAAGATTGGACAACAAGACGAAATTCCGGTAAATGGGATCAATTCCCAGATTATGCAATTTCAAAAAGTGGATTGATCGCGCTTCAGGATCATGGAGCTATCGCTTGGTTTAAGAATATTAAAGTAAGAAAGCTATGAAGAAGGGATTAATCGCGGTATTGTTCTTGGCTTTGGGCTCTTCTTCTTTTGCCCAAAAAAGTCTTTTTAATGGCAAGAATTTAAATGGCTGGGAAGTTTACGGTACTGAAAAGTGGTATGTAGAAGATGGTTTATTGGTTTCTGAAAGTGGACCTGATAAGGAGTATGGATACCTTGGAACCAAAAAGAAGTATAAAGATTTTGAGTTGACTTTGGAATTCAAACAAGAGGCTAATGGAAACAGTGGGGTCTTTATACGATCAACAGTTGATGGAACGATCGTTTCTGGCTGGCAAGTGGAAGTAGCTCCTCCTGGCAGTAATACTGGTGGTATTTATGAGTCTTATGGTAGAGGTTGGTTGATCAAGCCTGACCCAGAAAAAGACAAGGCGCTTAAGTTTGGAGAATGGAATGAAATGAGAATTGTGGTAAAGGGAGATCGAGTGACTAGTTATGTGAATGGTGTAGAGATGGTTGATATCACTGATGAGAAAATTGGTGAAGGTGAAGGAGGAGTCTTACTTCAGATTCACGACGGTGGAGGAATTAAGGTGTATTGGAGAAATATCATGATCAAGCCTCTATAAAACTATAGAGAATAGAAATCCAAAAGCCTTCAGCAATTTTTGTTGAAGGCTTTTTCTTTGGCAATGAGCTAGATAGAATTGTAGTAAAAATTAATTGTCACAAAAGGAGATTATTCCATCAAAAAAGTGAGATATTTGCAGTCCTGTTGGGTGGAAGGCTGGATGGGATTGAGTTGAAGGTGTGTAGTTGGGTAAAAAATATTTTCAGATTTTTCTTGTGTAGTAGTTGCTAGGAAAAATTTACTGATTACCTTTGCACTCCCATTCGGAAGGAACGGGAAAAAAAATAGGAAGAAGAAAGGGGTTATCCCTTCTTTTTTTGCGAGTCAACCGATAGGGTTGAACAAGTTCTTTGAGATGATGTAAGGCGAAAGAATACCTGAGGTTGCTGGTGCTAGTTTAGGCTAGTATTAGTAACGATAAGATAGAGAAGAGAGACAATAAGTTAATAGACAATTTACAATGGAGAGTTTGATCCTGGCTCAGGATGAACGCTAGCGGCAGGCCTAATACATGCAAGTCGAACGGTAGATTTAACTTCGGTTGAATTGAGAGTGG
>CAZLUY010000139.1:0-11219 GCA_964562785.1 uncultured Limnohabitans sp.
GGTGGGTTTCTGTTTCGGTGGTTGGATTTCCAATATGATGGCTGTCCGTCTACCAGATTTGAAGGCATCTGTTCCTTACTATGGTGGTCAGCCAAGTGCAGAAGATACGGCTAAGATAAAGGCACCATTAAGACTCCAATATGCAGGCTTAGATAAGCGAGTAAATGCTGGTTGGGAAGATTACGAAAAGGCCCTGAAGGAAAATGGTGTTGACTATAAAGCTTATTTCTACCCTGACACCAATCATGGTTTCCATAACAATACAACATCCAGATACGACGAAGCAGCCGCTATTCTATCCTGGGAAAGAACTATTGAATTTTTCAGAGAAAAGTTAGCCTAAGGTATGCAAGAGAAGAATTTTCACATTGCGGTATTGATCGATGGAGATAATGCCCAAGCCAAACTCCTAAAGGAGGTTTTGGACGAGGTCTCCAAATATGGAAAAGCCACTATCAGGAGAATTTATGGAGATTGGACTACTCCTCAGATGAATAGTTGGAAGGAAACCATCAACCTCCACTCTTTTAATCCTATCCAAAAATTCTCGTACACCACGGGAAAGAACTCGACGGACAGCTCCATGATTATTGATGCCATGGACATTCTTCATGCTGGAAGTGTGGAAGGGTTTTGTATTGTTTCCAGCGACAGTGACTATACAGGATTAGCAAAAAGAATCCGAGAAGAAGGAATGTTTGTCATGGGAATAGGGCGACGGGTTACACCAAAAGCTTTTGTCAAATCCTGTGAAATATTCACCTATGTTGAGAACCTTGCTCCTAACAAACCGAAATCTGAAAAAGGAGAAAGCCAACCGGAAGATAAAGTAGAGGTAGCAGAAGATTTAGACCTGCAATTAATCCGTAAGGCATATGACATTGCTGCAAACGAAGATGAAGAAGTACATATTGCTAAAATTGGTATAGCCTTAAGGAAACTCGACCCTAGTTTTGATCCTAGAACACATGGCTTCAGAAATCTGACCGAACTTCTGAAAAGTCTAAAGGAATTCACCATTGTGAAAAACATTGTCAATGGCCTAAATTATCCACTGGTTAAAAGAAAATAAGTTAATGCCTATAGCCGTAATTATCACTGGAACCACCGGGATGGTTGGTGAAGGAGTACTTTTACAATGCTTCAAAAATCCCAATGTAGAAAGGATCTTATCTATTAGTAGAAAGCCTTGCGGCCATTCACATCCAAAGCTTAAAGAACTGATTCATTCAGATTTTACAGATTTGAGTCCGGTTTCAGAGCAGCTGGAAGGATATGATGCCTGCTTTTTCTGTGCCGGAATTTCTTCCGTAGGTGTTAGTAAAGAGCAATACGAGAAAATCACATATGATCTCACCCTGGCTTTTGCAGAGCAGCTCCAAAAAATCAATCCTGGAATGACCTTCACTTACGTTTCAGGTCAAGGAACCGATAGCTCTGAAAAAGGTAGATCCCATTGGGCCAAGGTAAAAGGTAAAACCGAAAATGACCTGAGAAAACTACCTTTCAAAAAGGTCTTTGCCTACAGGCCTGGAGCCATGAAAGTGATGGAGAAAAATTCTCTTCATGTCTTAAATGCCTATAAATATTTCAGCTGGCTTTACCCCATAGGGAGAGTGTTGTACCCTAATGGCTTTAACACACTGACTGAGGTCGGAGATTCCATGGTAAATGTCAGTATTCATGGCTTTGATGAATTTATTCTGAATGGAAAAGAAATTACTAAAACGGCCTCAATGTAGAATTAGGACTATTTTTTCAATTTTTTTGAAAATTTTCTAAACCCGATTACCACTTCTGAGAGCTTTTGTCGCCTATAGAGATATAACCAAATTTTCTATACGCCATGAAAGCATTATTTCAAAAAAGATTGAAGGCGATTTTTTCAATAGCCTTTTTGATTATCGTCAGCTCTTGTGAATTGGGAGGAGAAGACGAGCCAATTTTAGTCTCGCCGGATTCCGAATCCATCACTGATTATCTGCGAAACATCTCTGGAGATCCCAACAGTAACTTAAATGTTCAAAACATCTCCGGTGGATCTCAAAGAACTCAGATTAATGATCGAACTAATTCCTCAGCGATTCCAGGAGGCACGGTGGAATGTAGGATCATAAAGTACGACTTGAAAAACAATTTCGAGGACATTGCCATTCTGAGACCAACTAATGGAATCATTTATCCTGGTGCACTTGTGATAGCAGATGAAGCGACATTGGGAGGACTTCCTACACCTGCAGGTGTAGACCGAGGCCCGATGACTTTAAGACTTGATCTTCCTGGTATGGGTGAAAACGGAACCCTTCAGGTTGAAAAACCCTCAAATTCAGGAGTTCAAACAAGAATCGACGATGCCCTAGAATGGTGGAATGCTAATGCCTATCAGGAGGGCTATGTCAATGCTGCCAATTCAAGCTATGTAGCGCGAACTTCCTACAGCAGCCGACAGGTAAGTATGGACATAGGGCTAAATGTTGAATGGGCCCGTGGAGATGTGGAAACTCAATTTAACTTTCAATCCTCAGAAACCGAGCGAGTAGCTATGATGTCTTTCAAGCAGGTGTTTTATTCTGTGACTATGGATGCCCCAACCAACCCAGGGGAGGTTTTTGGTCCGGATGCCAGCCTAACGGAAATCGAACAAAAGTTTGGCTCGGATACGCCTCCAGCTTATGTACAGGCTGTGAATTATGGTCGGATTATTATGTTTAGAATGACTACTACAGAATCAGCAACAGATGCAGAATTGGAAGGAGCAATGAATTATGCTACCGGACTGACAAATGTATCAGGTACTGTCGAAGCGAAATACAAATCCATTCTTAACAAGTCAAGCATAACGGTAGTGACGCTAGGAGGTAATGCTTCAGTAGCTTCAGAGGCTGTAAATGCAAAAAACTTTGCTGACTTGAATTATATTATCACAGGAGAAAATGCGGTCTATTCTAGAAACAATCCTGGTGTGCCCATCTCCTACAAACTTCACTATCTAAAGGATAATACCACAGCTAAACTTGGATATACTACTGAGTATGATGTGAAGACTTGTGAAGAAAAGAAGCATCCTGCCAGAGAGGTATCCCTAAATAACCGGAATGGAATATGCGGGATTGATGTACGGTTTACCATTGCCTACAAGACCATGGAGAATGGAATTACATACAACCGGACCATATCCAGTGGAGAGATCAGACAGAATAAGAAGACTGTTAAAACCGTTCCTGCAGGAGCCTTTGGCATCCGGGTAACAGTAGAATTTCAGGACGGATTTAGTTGGAAGTTCCTCGGAGATAAAACGTACAGCAAACCCACTAAAGTTTGTTTAGAAACCACTATGAAAAACTTCTGTACAAAAATTGAAATGAAAGAGGTCAATTGCTAAAGACCTGGCCGATTATTCCAGAGAGCTAACTAATGCCTGGTAATAATCGGCTTTTTCATTGTCCTCTACCGCCATATAGGACTCCACAAGAGATTTTTTGATAGAGAGCAATTCTTCATCAAAGCCTCCATTTTCTTCAAAGGATTGATGAGCCAACTCAAAATATTCTATGGCGGTAGAATAATCCCCAAGCGTCATCAAGCACTTCCCAAGTGCTTGTTGGCACTGGGCTATTTGAAAATGACCTTCTGGGAGAGTCTCTTCCCTGATTGTTAATCCTTTCTGATATAAACCTTTAGCCTCTGAAGGATTACTTTCCTTTTCTGAAAGTTTGGCTAGCGCTATATATGGGTTGGCATGCAGTCTATGCTTTTCTGGAAGCAATCGCCTATAAAGAAGTTGTGCTTCTGTAATATGAATCCTAGCAGAATCATATTCCCCTGCCAGCGTTTCAGAATTCCCTAGATTACCAATGATTCCCGCATAGTAATAGTGTTCCTTCCCCATCAAGGAATCAACAACCTCCAAACAGGCTTTGTATAAAGGAATTGCATCCTCATATTTCTCCATACGGTTATATACCCTTCCTAAATTCGACATACTAGCCATGGTTTCAACGTGGTATTTACCTAGGATTGCTTGCCTTTGATCCAGCGACATTTCTATGTAATTCTTGGACTTCGCATAATCTTTCATGTCCATGTAAACACTGCCTAGATAATTATATGTATAGGCAATCTCGAGATGAGGCGGATCAAAAAGCTCTTCCTTCATCTCTAGTGATTCGAGAAGTTTTGCTTCAGCAAACTCAAAATCTCCCAAGCCACGAGCAGTTGCACCTAACATGTGAGTAGTGAATGCCAGGTCTTGATTAGGCTTTTCAGAATGCTCCAAGTATATCTTATAGGCTTCTTTATAAAGTGAGTCGGCAAGCATATAATTATCTGATTCATAAACAGCATTTGCATATTCAGATAGGGCGAAGCCAAGCGTCAAAGGTTTTATGTTATCCTCTTTCAAAAGATTCTCCACAGACTTTTGAGAAATATGGATGGCAGTATCAATGTCTCCAAAATAGTAGTATGCCTGGCCAACTTGGGCCAAACTCTTATTCAAAATATTAGGGTCTGCCACTTGCTCCAAATTTATTCTATATGCTTCTTCTGCAAGGCTCTTACCCTTTTCGTAGCTGCCAAGGTTATAGAATATCGGAATCATCCTGGCCAGCATATCTGTATACAGCTTTGGATTATCCTTAAGATTACCCTTGATCTCCTCTACTCCTGAATTAAGCAAATTCACTGCGGTGATGGTATCTGCACCTCCTACATTCGGATCTGCTGCCATAAACACATCCGTCATAAGTTTAGTGATTTTCTGAGCCTTTTCAGCCTCTTCTTGTGCAATATTTCTTTGTTCGGTGATTTCTAGCGTGTAATAAATCCCCATAGAAATCAATACTAAAGCTGCAGCACCTATAGAAGCCAGCACCTTACTATTTCTTCGATAATATTTCTGTCCTACATAGCCCCAGTCCCGAGAATGCACCGAAACGGGTAAATCACTCAGATAATCTTGAATCTCTCTGATCAATTCATCCACGGACGAATAACGATTGGCTATTTCGGTGGCCATGGCCTTTTGAGCGATTAGTTCTAAATCCTGTGGGAAAGGAATTTTTCCTTTTTCCCAGGAAAGATCGAGTCTGCTCGTAGTTCCTGATAAAACCGCTTCTTTTAGCTTCCCTCGATCCTTAAAGAATTGCTGAAAAGGATGCCTTTTTGATAATAGCTCATGAAGAATTACGCCCAATGAATAAACATCTGAAGTAGTATTGGGCTCCTTCTTATCTATCTGTTCGGGTGAAGCATAAGGTAAGGTGAAGCTGCCTTCCTTCAGCTCAGTGTCCTCCACAAGCTTTGATACTCCAAAGTCAAGTAGCTTTGGATTACCACTCATATCAATAAGAATGTTCTGGGGCTTCAAATCCAAGTGAGCCACTAAGGACTGATGAGCAAATTGTACGGCAGAACAAACCTTCAGAAAAAGGTTGAGCCTGGCAGTTAAATCTAAGTTTTTTGAATTGCAGTAATCGGTTAGAGATTCACCCTCCACCCACTCCATAGTGAAAAAAGGTCTTCCAGAATCTGTAAAACCTCCATCATAGAGTCTAGCTACACCTGAGTGATTAAGTTTGGCTAAAATCTGTCTTTCCCTATCAAAGAATTCCCTATGTCTTGAATTCAGCATTTGTGACTTCAAGAGCTTTATTGCAACTACTTGATCAAACTGGCCATCAGCTCGTTCGGCCCGAAAGACAGAACCCATTGCTCCTTGACCGATTATCTCCTTCAACTCGAAGGCGCCAATCTTATGACCAATCAGATCTGGATCACGACCCCATTCTTCTATGATGTCAACAGGACTTTGGCCAAAAATTGCATTTGATTTAGCATCAGCTTTCAAAAGGGAAACAAGAGAATCATGAATTCCAGGGTCCGTATCTCTTATCTCCTCTAAAAGCTTCTTCCTTTCTTCGGTTGATTTTTCCGTGAGCAAATGAAAGAGTTTTGCCACTCTTTCAAGGCTGTTTTCCTTGCCCATGTTAAGCCTCGCTTAGTTCATTGCTCAACCAGGCCTTCGCAAGCCTCCAATCCCGACGAATAGTATCGATGGATACTCCTAGCATGCTAGCAATCTCCTGGTGTTTATAACCACCAAAAAAATGATACTCCACTACCCTGCAATATCTATTATTCAATCCCTTTAGTTTATTCAAGGCATCATTGAGGTTGATAATCTCTTCAGGGGTTGTATTCACAGCTTGATTGACCTGCCCATAGGTCAATTGTATCTGATCTCCTCCACGTTTTTGTCGATTCTTTTGCCTTGCATAATCAACCAAATATCTACGCATCACAATTGCCGCAATTGCCAAAAAATGATTTTTGTCTGTGAGATCTTTTTTTTGTTTGTCCATTTTCATGTAAGCCTCATGGACAAGAGCTGAAGTATCTAATGTGAGAGCCTGGTATTCTGATTTTATCTTCTTACTCGCCATTGCAGAGAGCTCTTCGTAGCAGGATAAAAACATATCCCTTTTGGCTGAAAAATCCGGTGCCAATACTGTTACATTCTCTTCACTTTCAAATCCCATATTAAAAAAGTTTAAACCACTGTAAATTAGTCTAATAGACACAGTTTCCAAACTGGAAATCTCAATTTTTTTAAACTAATTCTTGCTTTAATGATACCTAAACCAGCCTGGATTGCCTTTGGAAGCTTTTTTCCTATCTTTTCTAAAATTATCAACCTAAGTCCTAATGCAGCGATTAATCATTTTCCCTCTTCTTTTTTTATGCGTTTCAGTTTTTGCTCAAACTCCTTCTAAAGGCGAATTAGAAAATTTGACAAGTGAAAACTGGCAACATGGCTTAGCCCTTCTAAAGGAGATAGTGAGTATACCAAACGATGCAGCCTACCCAGAACAAGCAAGAGACAATCTGGAATGGTGTAAAGAGGCCTTTGGGAGCCGGGGATTCACTGTTCGAGAATTAGATACAGGTGGGATTCCACTCCTACTAGTAGAGAAAAATAAAACTCCCTTTGATCGCTCCATTCTATTCTATGCTCACGCTGATGGCCAGGCAGTAGATCCCAATGAATGGGATCAGGAGGATCCCTTCACTCCTGTCCTCAAAGAGAGAAATAATCAGGGCGAATGGGAGACAATTCCTTACGACAAGCTCGACAATGAGTATGATCCTGATTGGCGGATTTTCGCGCGATCAACTTCAGATGACAAAGGTCCTATTGCCATGTTCCTCACGGCTTGGGATGCACTTTCTGAGCAAGGATTCTCACCTGATTACAACGTGAAAGTAATCCTTGATTTTGAAGAGGAGCAGGGTTCCCCTCTCCTTCCGAATGCAGTAAAAAACCATAAGGATAAACTTGCTGCCGATATGATGATCATCATGGATGGACCACGACACATCAGCAATGAGCCAACCCTTACCTATGGAGCACGTGGTATATCATCCATCACTTTGACAACCTATGGTCCTGTCGTACCTCAACATAGTGGTCATTTTGGAAATTATGCTCCTAATCCGGCACTATTGCTCTCTCAACTTTTGGCCTCAATGAAAAGCCCGGAAGGAAGAGTTTTGATCCCGGGATATTATGACGGAATTCAATTAAGTGAAAGTGACAAGGCTGTGCTAGCAGCGGTTCCTGATGATGAAAATGGCATTCGAGAAAGGCTTCAGATTTCTAGGATAGATGATGTAGGAACCTACTATCAGGAGAGCATCCAATACCCTTCATTAAATATCAGGGGAATGAGATCAGCTTGGGTCGGGAAGGAAAAGAGAACCATAGTTCCTTCTACCGCAATTGCAGAGATCGATGTGAGATTGGTCAAAGAGTCAGATCCAAATAGGCTTTTTGAACTCATTGGAAATCATATTGAGCAGCAAGGCTTTACTGTCCTCGATCATGAGCCCAGCAAAGAAGAAAGAATGAAGTTCTCTAAGATCGTTCAGATGAATACGGCTATTTCCTATCAGGCCTTTAGAACGCCTATTAGTTCGAAAGCAGGAGAATGGCTTCGATCCGTAATGAATAGAACTTATGGAAAAAACCCTGTAGAAATAAGGACTTCCGGAGGTTCGGTACCTATATCACCATTTGTCGATGCCCTCGGTATTCCTGCCATCACTGTCCCAACTGTGAATGCCGACAATAATCAGCATAGTCCAAACGAGAACATTAGACTAGGCAACTATAAAGAAGGAATTACCACCTTTATTTCTATCCTCACTGAGTCTTTTAAGTAATCATTTTTCATGTTCAACTTTCTTCGAAAGCTCAGACTCAATAACCTAAATGGAAGGTATTTTAAATATGCCCTAGGTGAAATTATACTCGTTGTAATAGGAATTCTAATTGCCTTGGGAATTAATAGTCTGAACGAGAAAAGGAAGGAAAACCTAAGGAAGAACGAATATGTGCAGGTTCTAATTGATGATTTGAAAAAGGACAGCAGTCTGATTTCATTCCAAAACAGATTTATGGAAGAGGATCTCGAAAAGATCAATTCTATCAGCGACCGACTTTCCAATTCAGGTGCTACAATAGATTCTGTAAAGAAAATCTATTTTCAAGAATTCACAGGTAGATTTGATGCCTCAAATGTCACCTATAGAAACGCCTACACTATCCTATTATCATCCGGTGAATTGAATCTATTTGATCTTGAATTCAAAAACCGCCTGCTCAACCATTATCAATTTCAGGACAGGGTGATTCAAATGGTTGAAGAAAACATCGAACTGAATCTCGATCGGTACAAAAATCTTAAGTTGCCTCCTTATGAATATGCAAATGTATTTGAGGAAAATACCGTTGGAATCAGGGGTCCACTTTATGAACAAATTTTAGACACCTATCCCGACCAGGAATTCTTATCGAACTTCAATAAATTTTTGAGCAACAAAGGAATAATGGAGGAAAACATCACCTACATGCGCGGTAACCTTTTGGACAGTACTCAGCACTTCCTTAATTTTTTGTATACCTACCAGAAGAAGAATGATTAGCTTTTTAAGAAAACTTAGACTTAAAAACCTCAACGGAAGGTATTTCAAATATGCGATTGGGGAAATCATTTTGGTTGTAATTGGCATCCTCATCGCCTTGAGCATCAATAACCTGAATGAAAACCGCAAGCAAAAAGAAAGACAGAAGCAATACTTAATTGCATTGGTCTCGGAGTTAAGGACAGATTTAATTGATCTAGCTGAACGTAATAGATTAGACTCGATTGAAATCGACAATCTATTGAGTTTTAATCATCGAATGAGTGCTCCTAGTGCAACCATGGATACGGTACGGAAAATTGCCAGAGATGAATTTGCCCCATACTTTGATCCTAGCAATGAGTTGAATAGAAATACCATGCGTGCTCTTGTTGCTACTGGTGAAATCGGTCAATTCCCTATAGACTTGAGAGACTTGATTCTCAGGCATGATAGCGAACAGATAAATGGGTTAAAGATTATGGATGCCAATGTGGAAATTTTTCTGGCCGAATTAAACCAGACCAGACTGGGGCCTAGCAACTTCGATGTTGGCTATAAAATTGGAATCACTGGAAAACTGCAAGATGATATCTGGGATTCAATTGACGATAATGAAATAGCGCGTACCATTACTTCTAGGATATCATCGAAACTCACCATGCTCACTATTATTTCTCAGTTTCGAAAAAGGTTAATTCTCAATACCCAGTTATTGATTTTTAAACTTGACATGGAATTAGAAGAGAGATATTCCTGATTCTTAACCACTGCCTTCGGTAAGAGCTACCGAGCAAAAAGAGTTTTTTCTCTTCACATAATCGCCTCAGTAAATCACCAGAGATTTTTGTAACATCGTGGCAACCTTAGCTTTTGCACTTATGACCTATTTCTCCCGAAAACCAATTCTGGTAATTCTTTTTGCCCTGTTCATTGGATTTTCTTCTTGCTCTCCAACTGAAAAAGAGAAACCAGATCAAAAACCCAATATCCTTTTTGTATTTGTAGATGATCATGCCTTTCAAGCCATATCAGCTTATGGGGGTAGATTGGCTGATTTCGCACCTACTCCGAATATCGATCGGATTGCAGAAACTGGTATGCGTTTCGATAAGGCTTATGTCACTAATTCCATCTGCGCACCCTCTAGAGCGACGGTCTTGACGGGACTTCACTCTCATTTAAATGGCTTGAGAACCAACGGAGATGTTTTTGACGGTTCTCAGACTACCTTCCCCAAACTTCTTCGAGCACAAGAATATGAAACGGCATTAATAGGAAAGTGGCACTTGAAATCTGCTCCAACTGGATTTGATCATTGGGAGGTACTACCGGGACAAGGACACTATTATAATCCTGATTTTATTACCCCAATGGATACGGTTAGAGAGTCTGGATATGTCACAGAAATTATCACTCAAAAGTCACTTGACTGGCTTGAAAGTCGAAAGGATTCAGGGAAACCGTTTATGCTAATGATGCAGCATAAAGCTCCGCATCGGGAATGGGAAAAAGGACCAAATCAATTAAACCTTTATGAGGATGTGACTTTCCCTGAGCCTGACAATCTATTTGATGACTATAGCAACAGGCAATCCGCAGCCAAAGAGCAGGACATGACCATCTCCAAGACCATGCAACTCAAATCAGATTTGAAACTTTGGGAGGATGGTGATTCTACTGGTTGGGCCTATAAGCGAACTTATAAACGTATGGATGATGAGCAGAGAGCGAACTGGGATGCGGTCTATGATCCTATTAAGGAGGAATTTGAAAAGTCCAATCTTTCAGGGGATGACCTGATCCGATGGAAATACCAGCGATACATGAAAGATTATCTGGCAGTGATTCGAGCTGTAGATGAAAGTGTAGGAGAAGTTTTGGATTATCTGGAGACTAATGGATTAAGAGAAAACACTCTGGTAGTTTACACCTCGGACCAGGGTTTCTATTTAGGAGAGCATGGTTGGTTTGATAAGCGCTTTATGTACGAGGAGAGTTTTAGAACACCCTTACTCATGAGTTGGCCATGTATGATCAAGGAAGGATCAACAAGTAATGCTCTGGTGTCGAATCTTGATTTTGCTCAGACTTTTTTGGAAATGGCAGAAGTACCTGCACCGGAAGGTATGCAAGGCCTAAGCTTGCTTCCCGTAATGAAAGGTGAAGTTCCACAAGATTGGAGAAACTCACTTTATTACGCCTACTATGAATACCCAGGAGTTCATAGCGTTAAAATGCATGAAGGTGCCTTT
>CAZLUY010000140.1:0-11419 GCA_964562785.1 uncultured Limnohabitans sp.
ATCGCTAAGGTGAAGCAACAAGTGATGGACGCCGTGAAATTTGCCGAGGAATCTCCATGGCCTGACGGCGCTGCTGCCTTTGAAGATGTATATGTTCAGGAAGACTATCCATTCACGATGGAATAATCATAAAAAACTTGAAAATATAGCCATGAGTGTGATTCACACTAATGGCTTTTTTATTTGGCTTTGAGGTATCTATAAAAAGCGTATCTTTGCGGCTGAAATTTGAGTAACATGGCAACGAAAAGAAGCAAAAAGCAGCAGCAGGACCACGCAAATGATATTTTTGAGAACCCAACAGAAATAGCAGAGAGACTTGGTCGTGGTGAGGAATTTGTAAAGAATAATAGTAAGATACTTAGTGGTGTTTTGGCCGCGGCAATAATCCTTATTGGTGGTATTCTATTCTTCCAGATTAATAACCAAAATCAAAACGAAAATGCTCAGGCTGAGATGTTCCAGGCGGTTTATTTCTATGAGCAGGACAGTGTGAATTTCGCACTTAACGGAGACGGTATCAATCCGGGATTCCTTCAAATCGTGGATGAATATCCACAGACTGACGCAGCTAACCTTGCACATTTCTACATCGGTTCTATTTATCTATCTGAAAAGAACTATACAGATGCATTGACTCATTTCGAGCAATTCTCTTCAGATGATTACTTGGTTCAGGGTAAGGCTTACTCCTTGATTGGTGATGCCAATTTGGAGCTTGGAAATACAAGTGAGGCCATCTCTAATTATGAGAAAGCAGTAAACTATCAGGACGATAAGTTCTTTACTCCAAAGTATCTGACTAAGCTAGCGATTGCTTATGAAGCTTCTGGAGATTACGCCTCCGCTATCCAGGCTTACCAGACTATAGAAGATGAGTACTTCGAGTCTTTCGAGTTCGCTGGTGCACGAAAACATAAAGCTAGACTGGAAGGTCTTGCTTCAAACTAATATAGCAGCTAGCTAAAATTATTTGAGAGTAAGGCATATGTCTTACTCTTTTTTTGTCTTAAAAAAACTTACCTCATGGCAACATCCTTAAAAAGTCTTAGTCAACATAGCTCTCAGAATATCACCGATGTAAGTGGGAAGCGTTTTGCAATAATAGTTTCTGAATGGAATGAAGAAGTGACCGAATCATTATACACGGGTGCTTACCAAACCTTAATTGATCACAAGGTTCCTAAGGATAACATCATTCGAAAAAATGTCCCTGGTTCCTTCGAGCTATCACTGGCAGCTCAATGGATGGCTCAGGAGGAAAGTATCGATGCCGTGATCTGTTTAGGTTGTGTGATCCAAGGTGAAACTAAGCATTTTGATTTCATTTGTGATGCGGTAGCTCATGGCATTACAAATGTGAGTCTGAAGTACAATAAGCCTGTGATTTTCGGTGTGCTTACACCAAATACCCAACAGCAGGCATTGGATAGAGCAGGAGGGAAACACGGGAATAAAGGTGACGAAGCTGCGATCACTGCCATAAAAATGCTCGGGTTTTAATTGAGAAGGATAAGAAAGAATCTCCTATGAAAATCATGAAGTTTGGAGGGACGTCCGTCGGGCGGCCTGAACGTATGCACCAGGTAAAGGAGCTGGTTTCCTCTACGGGTGAAGACACTATTGTCGTGCTATCCGCACTATCTGGAACAACAAACGCACTGACGGAAATTGGTACTGCTTTGGCGCTGGCTGACAAAGAACTCGCTAAGGAAAGAATCGAGAAACTTTATACCCATTATCTTGATTTCTACCCTCAGCTTTTAAGTACTGAAAGGGGCAGGAAAAAGGCTCTTGAAGTGATTGATGAGCATTTTGAGTTCCTGAGAATACTTCTCAAGATTTCATTCAATGAGGCTTTGAACCTGGATATCCTTGCTCAGGGAGAATTGCTATCTACCAAACTTTTCTTCATCCTTCTTGGGGAGAAAGAGGTTCCAGCAGTTTTTCTGTCTGCATTGGACTATATGAGTATCGACGAAGATGGAGAGCCGGAATTAGATAAAATTCGTACCAAGCTGTCATCTATTCTTGGTACCCATGAAGGAGAAAACAGACTATTTATTACTCAGGGATATATCTGTAAGAACCACAGAAACGAGGTGGATAATCTAAAGCGCGGAGGAAGTGACTACACGGCCTCTCTTGTTGCCGCAGCTTTGAAAGCTTCAGCTTGTGAGATCTGGACAGATATCGATGGGATGCATAATAACGATCCTCGGGTTGTGGATCGAACCCGTCCGATTGCCCAGCTTTCATTTGACGAAGCAGCCGAGCTTGCTTACTTCGGGGCGAAGATTTTACACCCTGCCAGTATTTGGCCTGCACAGCAATTCAACGTTCCGGTTAGGTTGCTGAATACCATGCAACCCGAAGCGCCTGGGACGCTGATAAAGGCTGAAGTTCCTAGAATCGGAGTGAAGGCTATCGCAGCTAAAGATGGAATCACCGCAATTAAAATCAAATCGAGCCGAATGCTTTTGGCTTATGGTTTCCTTAGGAAAGTATTTGAGGTTTTCGAGAAGTATAAGACACCAATAGATATGATTACCACTTCTGAGGTGGCGGTATCAGTAACAATTGATCAGACTGAGCATTTGAAGGCTATCGTCTCTGAGCTTGAAGATTTTGGTTTGGTAGAAGTGGATTCAAACCAGTCTATCATTTGTATTGTTGGGAATGGAATTGCTGAGGACAAAGGGACCCTGAAGTCAGTTCTTGACGCTTTAGAAGGTATATCGGTTAGGATGCTTTCCCATGGCGGAAGTAGACATAATGTGTCCGTATTGGTGGATTCTGAAGTGAAAAAACTAGCTTTGGCTCAATTAAATGAAGGAGTATTTAACTGGTAAGGGAGGATGTCTGAAGAGAGCAAAAAGATGAGTTGGTTAGAGAAGCTGCAAAAGAAATGGAATCTGGATAGTCTCCGACAAGTGATTATGGTGTTGATCGTTTTCGCTTTTACTGGGACTACGATTCTTTTTATCAAGCAACCGGTTCTGGACTTTTTCGGAGTACAAAAGGGAGGCTTTGTGAATACTGTATTTTACTTGCTCTTGGTCCTACCTCTGTATCAGATTCTTCTTTTGATATATGGTTTTATCTTCGGTCAGTTCAAGTTTTTCTGGGCTTGGGAAAAGAAGACTTTCGGTCGGATCGCTGGTCTTTTCAAAAATCGTAAAAGAGACTAATCAGAATTCTTCCTCAAGGATGCTTTGACCATCGGCCTTTTGGAGTTGGACATTATCAATTTCACCCGTTCCCTTGAAATGATAAGCCAAACCAATAATATCACCCGGATCGTCCTTAAAACTATCTTCATACGCTAAGGTAGATCCAAGATAAATCGACACTTTCTGGTCTTCAACCAGGACCATCAGATCAATCCACTTTTCATGTTCTACGCCGAAAGCGGAAAGGTCAGTTTTTTTTCCATTGATCTCCTTTTCTGAAAGCATCATGCCTAATTCTGAGGTGCAGCCTGGAATCGAAAATGTAAAAGCGAAAGGGGCGCCTTTGGTCAGGATCATGAGTTGAGAGAATTTGCAAGCTTCGTTTCCGCCTGAATAGGTGTTTCTAAACCTGGTTTTAAGGCTGAAGTTTTGACTGCTTAGGCCTCCCAAATCATCTACGTAATAAATGCTGCTGACAGGTACTTCTGGTTTCAGTGGAATTTTTTCATTGCTGAAATTTTCTTCAGTTAGACCCAGAGTTCCTTTTTGTTTGGCTTCTTCTTTCTTGAAATATATGGGAGTAGATTCTCGATTCACCAAGGCTAGCCAGTCACCACTTGGAATCAAAAGGCCATGTTCCTTTACAATCTTATTTCCAACAAGCAATTTGGCATTGTAGAAACCCGGATAGTAATAAACTGAAGTTGCCTGATTTTGGGTGGACTCCACTGAAAATTTCTTGCTTGAATCCCAGGATTGTTGAATAAAAACTGAATCAGAAATACTGCTTGGAACGGCAAAGTCAAATACTACTGAATTTGGAATTCCCTCGGATACTGGCTGGCTACTAAATGAGAATAAGTCTGGATCTAACTCTCCTATTTTAGCCTCAGTCTGGGTCAAGCCCCAGAAAACTCCAACCAACCCAACAATTCCTAACAGAATGGCACCGACTTTCAAAAAAATGGAATAAGATGGTCCTGAATGTTCATGGATTTCTGAGATGGGTTCATTCTTTTTCTCTAGTTGAAGAGATGCGGTGAATCCAAGATAATTCTCAAATCCAAGGAATTGCGCGAGGGCATTAAGAGTAGCTGGTTGGGGATCGCTTTCATATTTCACCTTCCCCCAAAGCCTTCTAAGTGTACTGACGCTGAGGTTTACACCCGTTTTGGCCAGAATTTTTTCACGAAGAAGCTCAAATTCGCTCGCTTTCCAATTATCGCTATCTCCCCACCCCAGTTCTTTTTCGATCTGGGAAATGCAATGATTGAGGTGAATATTAGACTTATTCATGATTGGCGCTTGTTAGCTGCAGAAAGCTACTAAAAAGAATGAAACGAAAGAGAAATCCAATTTTGAAGGCTTTGAACCAAGCTTGAACAAGCTATGAAATCCTATTTCGTACAGTCTACATTACTTTGAACTATTATTTACGCGAACTATAAACCAACTGTCATGAAATCTATCATTCTTTTTTTGTTATCCTTTTCACTCATTAATCTTTCGTTTGCTCAGAGTGAATCATACAGGCCTATCCCCCTTAACTCTGAAAACTGGGAGCCTACCTCAGGTGAACTCGAATTTCAGGACGAAGATGGAATTCAGAAAATGATACTCACTCCTGAGGTAGGGAAGGTCATTGCCAAGGACTTCGTATTTACTGATGGTTCGGTAGAATTTACTACACGAGACACGAAGGCATTGTCCTTTTTCTTCAGGATGGAAAACAAGGATGAGACAGAGTATTTTTACCTAAGGACTGCTAGAGCTGGGAATCCAAATGCCATGGATGCCTTCCAGTACGCTCCATATATAAAGGGGGTGTTGATGTGGAATACATACCCTCAATTTCAATCCAATGCTGACTATTCAATAGAAGGGGAGAACAACTTCAAGTTTGTTATCTCCGGATCGAGAATGCTCATTTATATCAATAGCGATACTCCAAGCCTTGAAGTGGATCATCTCGAAGGGAATTTTGACTTGGGAAAAATTGGATTTGAAGGAGAAGCAGAGGTCATGAATTTCAAAATCTCCAAAGACGTTGAGGGTCTTTCTCCGGCTTCGTTGCCTGACCCCACTGCTTATGATCCAAGATATATCCGTGAATGGGCGGTAAGCGAAGCGATTGATATTCCTGGTAAGATGGACTTCAGCTATGAATATCTTCCTTCTCCTGAAACCAAATGGACTCTTGAAAGAACTGAAAGAAGAGGTTTTTTGAATCTTTCAAGGATGTTTGGGAATGTTGAGGGAAAGAGGTTGAACTGGCTCAAGCTGGCCATCGAGTCGGATACGGATCAGACCAAAACACTAGATCTTGGATTCCTTACAGAAGTATGGGTTTTCTTAAATGGACAAATGGCCTATTTAGATAAGAATTTGGAAGCAAGGCTCATGGCTAAAACTCCAGATGGGCGTCTTTCAGTAGAGAATTCTGCTGTACCCCTGGCACTAAAAAAAGGAAGGAATGAATTGATCATTGGTATTGCGAATACGGCCTGGGGAACGGGTGCTATGGCAAGATTTGAAAATATGAAGGGCATTAATGTGATGCCTGACCCTACTTTTGATTCTCGATTAATCAAACTCTCTAAGGAGTCCTTATCCACGTTTGAAGGTGATTATGCGATTCCTGGTTATGATGAAGCCTTAGTTGTCAAGTCCGATGAGTATTCTATAAATATCAACGGCCCTGTTTTCAATGGTACTGCATACCCAAAATCTGAATCCAGATTTTTTGTCAGAGAAATGGAATTAGATATTCAGTTTAATTTCAATTCTGATGGACAAGTTTCAGAAATGGATTTTGTGGTGGATGGAGCCAGCGTCTTGAAAGTGCAAAAGAAGAATTGAAATAGGCGTAAAAAACCTCAGGAAATTCTACTCCAGTTCACGGCATGCTTCTTCTGATTTTTGATCTGCTCTCTAATTGGTCGATTTTCTGGGGAAGTGAGGTCAGGATCTTCACTCAAAGTTAATTCTGCAGCATCTCTGGCAAGGGTGAGTAGTGGAGCATCCTTGCTTAGGTCAGCAATCAACAAGTCAGTCACACCACTTTGCTGAGTGCCCATCATATCTCCGGGACCTCGAAGTTTGAGATCTACATCGGCGATTTCAAAACCATCATTGGTTCTTACCATGGTGTCTAATCGAACTCGTGAGTCCTTGGATAACTCATACTTACTCATGAGTACGCAGTAGCTTTGTTCAGCTCCACGACCAACTCTACCCCTCAACTGGTGAAGCTGGGACAAGCCGAAACGCTCCGCATTTTCAATGATCATAACCGTGGCATTAGGTACGTTTACGCCGACTTCAATTACGGTGGTGGCAACCATGATTTTGGTTTCCCCTTTGACAAAGCGCTGCATCTCATAATCCTTGGCATCAGGCTTCATTCCACCATGAACAATGCTGAGGGGAAATTCAGGGAATGCTCTTGAAATACTTTCAAAACCATCCATGAGATTCTTCAGATCCAGTTTTTCCGATTCTTCAATGAGGGGATAAACAATGTAAACCTGCCGGCCTTTATTGACTTCTTTCTTGATAAAGCTGAAGACAAGAGAACGATCTTTATCGTATCGATGAACAGTTTGAATAGGCTTTCTTCCAGCAGGCAGTTCATCAATCACTGATACGTCCAAATCTCCATATAGGGTCATTGCCAAGGTCCTTGGAATTGGTGTAGCAGTCATCACTAATACATGCGGAAGGAAGTTTTCATTTTTGGCCCAGAGCTTCGCTCGCTGGGCTACTCCAAACCTGTGCTGCTCATCTACGATGGCAAGACCAAGATTTTGAAACTGCACTACATCTTCCAATAAGGCATGAGTACCAATCAGAATTTTCAGTTCTCCCGAAAGAAGCTCTGAGTGAATCTCTTGCCTCTCGGATTTCTTACTCGATCCTGTTAATAAGGAGATTTTCAAATCCATTAAGTCTGCAAACTCCTTCAGTCCTTCATAATGCTGATTGGCAAGAATTTCAGTCGGTGCCATAAGACAGGCTTGAGCACCTGAGCTGATCGCCAATAGCATGCAAACAAAGGCCACCATGGTTTTGCCACTTCCTACATCGCCTTGAATCAGGCGGTTCATCTGCTTTCCAGACTTCATGTCCCGATAGGACTCTCGAATCACTCTTTTTTGGGCATTCGTTAGCTCAAAAGGAATATGGTCTTTATAAAACTCATTCAACAAATCTGTATTGGCGAGAACCTGTCCAGGGGATTTTTCAGTCCGCGTGACCTTCATCTTTAAGAGGCGAAGCTGAAGGAAGAAGAACTCTTCGAATTTCAACCTCTTTTGGGCCTGATGAAGAAGTTTTCGGTCACTTGGGAAATGAATTTCCCTTAAGGATTCTTTCTTGCCCAGAAGGTTGAAGCGCTGGATAATACCTGGAGATAATGTCTCCCGTATGTGGCTCTGAGAGATCGTTAAAAGCTGGGCTTGAAGTTTTGAAATGCCCCTAGAGTCCAGGAATCTTGCTCGAAGTTTCTCGGTGGTTGAGTAGACTGGCTGAAAGCTATTCTTTTGCTCTCTCGCCTGACTTAGGGGCTCCATTTCCGGATGGGCGATACTCCATTTTCTTCCAAATTGCGCTGGCTTACCAAAGAAAACATAAACGGCTCCGGCAGGGAGTTTTTTTTGTACCCACTGAATGCCTTTGAACCAGGTCATCTCCATGGTCCCGGTCTCATCCATCACTTCAACCACCAAGCGTCTTTTCCCTCCCGTACCAATTATCTCAAGCTTCTTTACTCGGGCAATCACTTGTACGTTTTCAAGTTCCTTGCTTAGCTGATTGATTTTGTAAAACCGGCTACGGTCCTCATATCGAAAAGGGTAATGCTGGATCAGATCGCCATAAGTGAAAATCGAAAGCTCCTTTCCAATGAGGTCGGCTCTTTGAGGTCCTACCCCTTTTAAAAACTCAATTTTAGTATCAAAAATACCTGGCAATCCCTTCTACTTTTAGTGATGATCAAATTAGCTCTGTCCTCTTCACGAGACAATTAATTGTCAGTTTTTGTCATTAACAGTTCTTGGTAAATAGCCCGTATTTCTGGTCTGAGCTCACGAAGACATTGCAGATACAGCATCTGGTTTTTGCTGCGAATTAGGTTCTCCATTGGGTGTGCAACATTATAATAAATGTTTCCCTGAAGGTGATCTGTGAAAAATCTAAGCCCCATCATCAAGGTCATTATTTCCCCACTGATTAAAAGAGATTCTCTTTCTACTTCGTCAATCCCACTTCCCAGACCATCCAAATAACCATTAAGGAGACTTGAAAAGAAGTACATATTTACTCCATGATTCTCCCAATCGTCGCTGTTTTCCGGGATGTTGCAAGCAGCGGTTCTAATCAGATCTCCAAAGTCATATAGTAAATACCCGGGCATGATGGTATCCAGATCGATTACTGCATTGACCTTTTTCAAATCATCAGAATAAATAAGGTTATTGATTTTGGTATCGTTATGAGTTAATCGAGGAGGGACTTGCGAAGAAACTTTCAGATAGTTGTCCACCAATTCCTTTTGATCCACATAAAAGTCCAGGATTTCCTTTTCTTGAGAATTCAGGTCTTGAGCTTCTTTGGCAACTTCCATAAATCTATCAAACCTTAGGTCAAGCCTATGGAAGTTTGAAATCGTCTCATTTAAATTTTCAAGATCTATTCTCTCTCCCCACATGGAAAATTGAGCATAGGCTTTTGCAGCGAGATATCCCTGATTTGGTTCCTGGATTTGCTGTAGTGTTTTTCCAGAAACAAATGGAAGAAGCCTGTATAGTTGGCCCTCATTCCTGGCCCAAAGTTCACCTGATTTTGTGGGAACAGGTAAGGGTAATTCGAAATCCAAATCCTCTGGAGACAGGTGATTTTTGATTTCCATAAAATTGTCAGAGATAGTCTCCGGACTGCTGAAGACTTCGTCATTGAAGTGCTGAAGAATAAATTCTTGCTTACCTGATCTTACCAGGTAGGTATGATGGATAAGGCCTGAACCAAATGGTGATACTTCCAAATTGTCCATATCATCCAGCTGATATTGACTCAAAATTGACTTCAAATTCTGGGGACTCATGTGATTCTTTCGAATGGAAAATGAAGCTAATAAAAAAAATCAGCCGTTGGTGTGGAGGCTTCTGGGATGTTTGGATTGAGTTGGTGATTTTTATTGATCTCTTATAAAAGAGTTTTTCTCCTTGCAGGATTTTGATACATTAGTAAAATTATTGTAAAAGTATTTTCGCTTTTATAAAAAAAATAAGTCAATCAAACGCATCACCCAACCCTATAGCTATGAATGTAACCGGAATTGATTGGGCCATAATCGGGGCCTTTTTTGTCATCTCGCTTCTTATCGGATTGTTCACTTCTAAGAAGGCCGGTTCGTCTGCAAAGGAATTTTTCCTCTCCGGAAGAAATATGCCTTGGTGGCTTTTGGGTGTATCCATGGTGGCAACCACCTTTTCCGCTGATACGCCGAACTTAGTAACAGACTTGGTTCGAAAGAATGGGGTTTCGGGCAACTGGACATGGTGGGGTTTCCTTCTGACGGGTATGCTTACTGTATTTGTCTATGCAAAACTCTGGAGAAGATCTGAAGTAACCACTGATCTGGAATTTTATGAGTTGAGATATTCTGGAAAAGGTGCTGCCTTTTTGAGAGCCTTCCGGGCATTATATCTCGGTGTGTTCTTTAATGTGGTGATCATGGCGACAGTCTCCTTAGCTGCCATTAAGATTGGTGGAGTAATGCTCGGACTTAGCCCTGTTCAAACTTTACTTATTGCCTCCGTAGTCACAGTGGTTTATAGCTCCCTAGGTGGGTTAAAAGGGGTTTTACTTACAGACTTTTTCCAATTCTTTATTGCGATAATCGGATCTTTTGGAGCGGCATATTATATCATAGATCTTCCTGAAATTGGCTCTGTGAGCAATTTGCTCTCTCATGAAATGGTGACTGATAAGCTGGACTTTTTCCCAGATTTCTCTGATCCTAATGCCTTTATTCCATTCCTGATTTTGCCTTTGGCTATACAGTGGTGGGCGACTTGGTATCCTGGTGCTGAGCCAGGAGGTGGAGGTTATATCGCCCAAAGAATGCTTTCTGCCAAGGATGAAAAGAATGCCATGGGAGCAACACTTTTCTTCAACGTCGCACATTATGCACTTAGACCTTGGCCATGGATTTTGATTGCATTGGCTTCATTGGTGATATTTCCAAATATTAGCGACATGCAAGCTGCATTCCCAAATATCCCAGAAGATAAGCTAGCTGATGATTTGGCCTATTCTGCCATGCTCACCTACCTGCCAACAGGCCTAATAGGGATTGTGCTAGCATCTTTGATTGCAGCCGTGATGTCCACTCTTTCTACTCATTTAAACTGGGGCTCATCTTATATCGTGAATGACTTTTATTTGCGATTCATGAAGCCAGATGCTTCAGATAAAGAGCTTGTGGCAGTGGGTCGTATTTCTACGGTTACATTGATGGTACTTTCCGCATTACTCGCTTTGGCTTTGTCAAGTGCCTTGAGTGCATTTAATATTCTGCTTCAGATTGGTGCAGGAACAGGTTTGATCTTTATACTTAGATGGTTCTGGTGGAGGATCAATGCTTACACCGAAATTTCAGCAATGGCTATTTCCTTTGTTGTGGCGATATTCTTTGAAGTTATCAATCCTGAATTGCAACTGATCGCTATTCCAGATGATCAGGCTTATCTAAAGCTCATTTACTCGGTTTCATTCACAACAGTTGGGTGGCTTCTCGTGACCTTCCTGACCCAACCTGAAAAGGACGAAGTCCTTTTGAGTTTCTACAAGAAAGTAACACCCGCAGCAGTTGGGTGGAAAAAAGTCCTTGACAGATATCCAGAGGTGAAGCAAAATCAGGGGCAGCTACCAAGAGAGATCGGCTTGATGGTATTAGGATCAGTCATGGTCTACACTGCTCTCTTCTCCACAGGTTTCTTCATTTACAGTAATATGATGGGAGGCTTTATTTGCGCCGCCGTTTCTGTGATTTGCGGGGTGATTATGTTTAAGAGCTGGAAGAAGCTCGATTAATCCATAAACTTAACTGAGTTCATCAGATGGGCCATGTCCGTCTTGATGTACTCAATCACAGGTGCTAGAGAATCATTTTTCATGGCTGTATTGAAGTAGAGTGCTCCTCTAAGGAAGTGCTTTGTCGAATCGGTCACGAAAAATTGGAACTG
>CAZLUY010000141.1:0-1630 GCA_964562785.1 uncultured Limnohabitans sp.
ATATTTACTGCGGCGATATGGATAATTACTATTTGAACAATGCGGTTTACCTAACCGAGGAGTTTCTTGAACAAACCACAAACCCTTATTATGGTGGAGAAGTAGCGTATGGGGATAGGGCCGAGCATTGCTGGAACGGAGCTCCAGACCTTCCAAATTATGTAACCCGACTCCGGTATAATACCATGTATCTTGAAGAAATAGAAGATAGGCTGAGATCCTCAGCACCTAGTAATTTCAATCACAACAACTGGACATTAATCAAGAATTAAAGACAATGAAAAACTATTTTGATAAAATCCTATTAGCAGCATTGGCAGGTTTTGTTATTTCCTGTGGTCCTCAAAAAACTCAGGAAGTCACAGAACCAATGGCTGCCGTTGAAGATGCCAAAACTCCTTCCCTTACCCTATTGGGAGAATCAGAGGAAACCTTAATCACCAATGAATCCATCCTTTATGATGCTTCAAGTGGAAGAATTTATGTGTCCAATATTGAAGGAACTCCCTTAGACAAGGACGACAAAGGCTCCATCGCAATTATTGATAAAGATGGGGTGGTGGTCACTCCTAATTGGGTTACAGGGATTAGTGCTCCCAAAGGGATGGGTATCGCCAATGATAAACTGTATGTCACCAATATTGATGAGCTAGTAGAAATAGATATCGCTTCTGCTAGCATCATCAATCGCTACCCGGTTGAAGGAGCTCAATTTCTAAATGATGTAGACACCCATGAAGGGAAAGTTTATTTCACAGACATGAATACAGGGAAAGTTCATCTATTTGATAATGGTGAGGTCTCAACTATTTCAGAAGGACATGAATCCATCAATGGAATCGCTATAGACGATGACGGGACCATTTATGGACTTGACGCCAGCGGACTGAAAAAATGGAATGCTGATGGAAGTACCACGCTGATCAACTCCCATGTAACCGGTGGTGATGGTCTAATCATCCTGGGTGATGGCAATTTCATCGCATCAAGATGGGTTGGGGAAATCTGGTTTGTAACCTCAGAAGGTCAGACCTTGCTTTTGGATACCAAAGCCGAAGAATCCAATACCGCCGATTTAGGATTTATTCCTGAGGATAATGTTGTGCTGGTTCCCACATTCTTCAAGAATAAAGTTGCAGCTTATCAGCTGGATTACTGAAAATCGAATAAAATAAAAAAGGCCTTTCCTGATTAGGAAAGGCCTTTTTTCTTACCTGGAGAAAATTATCAAAACTAGCCCAGCGATGAACAGGAAAAACATCAGTCTCACCAAAGTCGAGGTGCCTTTGGGTGCATCTTTGAATTCCTTCCAAACAAAAACTCCCCATGCTGCAGCCACCATCGTTGCTCCCTGTCCTAGCCCATAAGAAATAGCAAAGCCAGCTTTTTCACCGGAAATCACACTAAGCGACATTCCTATGCACCAGATTACACCTCCCAGAATTCCCACAAGATGAAGCTTTGGAGATCCCAATTTGAAGTAATCACTATAGCTCACGGACTTGCCTTGGAGTGGCTTAAACATGAAGAAACTGTTCCAAAGGAAATTCGATAAGAAAATCCCTATGGAAAAAACAAAAACCGCAGTATACGGAGTCATTAAGCCTTCCTCTGGTTGGGCAAAGTCAGT
>CAZLUY010000142.1:0-1049 GCA_964562785.1 uncultured Limnohabitans sp.
GGCATCAGGATTCCAGTGTGACTCCTGGTAGGAGACTGCGGCAAGGAAGCGCCAATCCACTTCGTTGTCATCAGCGACTTCTTTAAACATGGGGATTAATTCTTTCAGGCGCGAATCAATATGCTTTTCAAACGTATGAACGCCGGCATAATTTAAAGATGGAACATGGACGTAGTGCTTTTCATATAACTCATCCAGTAATCCACTTGCTTTTGCAGCGGCTAAAAATTCATTGGCAGCTTCGATGACAGTATTGTCTTTAAGCTTTGGAAATGCCCACGCAAGTGATTGCTCTCCGCTGAGTTGAAAGCCTTTTCTTAGTCCCGGATAAAAGCGACGATTAAATTCGTAGTCATTTGAGTCTGCGATCGTATAGGTAAAGTCGCCATTCACGATCATTTCCAGCATGTAGTTGATGTCTATATCTGCATGCGAACGCCATTCCAGGAAATCGTACTCTTTGCTTAGTTCTATCAACAACTCTTCATGACTGCTGCCGCTGATAACGTCAATAACGACACCCCGCAAGTCTTCAATTGAGCGCGGTCTTTTATTGCCTGCTTTATATAAAACCAGTTCAGAGACCTGTTGATAGCTGTCAGCAAAGCGTACCTTATTTTTGCGTGCTTCGGTGACTGTAATACCGGCTGCAGCCAGGTTGGCTTTTTGTTTGCTTATAGCGGGCAGGATGCTTGAAAAATTATCATCTACGATAATATTTGGGTAAACGCCAATATGTTTTGCAAATGCGGTGACCAGGTCATATTCAAAACCTGTCGGGCCTTCAGGGCCTATATAATAAGTGGTCGGAGTATTGCGTGTAAGCACTGACAACTCACCGCTTTTCTGAATGCGTTCAAGTTCTGTGGTTTTTACTGAATTGCTCTCCTGGAATAGTAAATAGGACAGCCCGAAAACCAGCAAGGCAAGCAGTAAAAAATGCAGTTTCTTTATATCTAACATCATTTATTATCGGTTTCGTAATCACAGGTTAATATTATTAATATCTAATTACCATGTTGTGATATAGATGGCATAGATATGATTTT
>CAZLUY010000143.1:0-3719 GCA_964562785.1 uncultured Limnohabitans sp.
AATGTATTTCACCCTGATTTTACTTCCGGTAGAGAAGGAAGTTCATACTAACATTGAAAAGGGTAAATCCTATCTATTTCTTCCCAACCATTTTAGCTATCTGGATATCCCCTTAATGGCCTATACCCCTACCGAAATCATGTTTGTAGGTAAGGCATCGATCAGAAAAGTCCCTCTATTCGGTTACTACTTTAAAGGCCTACATATTGCCGTAGAACGCACAAAGGTTAAAAGTAGGGCAGAAACAATGAGAAGAGCTGGCCTGGGATTAGAGAACCAAACGAGTGTGGTTTTATTTCCTGAAGGTGGAATTTACACCACGAACCCACCTGAAATGGTCCCTTTTAAAAATGGTGCTTTTCGACTTTCTATTGAAAAACAAATTCCCATAATCCCAGTCACCATTTCATTTAATCATCTAATTTTGCCTGAAGACCCAAGCATGCTTCTATACTGGCGAAAGGCAAAGATCGTTTATCATAAAGAGATTGTACCATTACCAGAAGACACTGAAGAAAGTCTCAAGGAAAAATGCTTCGAAGTAATTCAAAATCAGCTTTTGGAAGATCTGAAGAATGAAGATAGATAAGGAGACCATAAAGAAAATAGCTCATCTGGCGAGACTGGAATTCGACGAAAAGAGTGCTGAATCCATGTCTAAGGACATGACACAAATCCTTGATTGGGTAGAAAAACTCGATGAGGTGGACACTACAGGTGTAGAACCACTCACCACCATGTCTTCTGAAGTCAATGTAATCCGACCAGATAAAAAAGGAGAGCACCTTGACAGGGACAAAGCTTTGGATAACGCTCCCAAAAAAGATGATGAATATTTCCGTGTGCCCAAGGTGCTAGATTGATGCAAACCAAGGAAAAAAGCTATCCAGCAAAACTCGCTTCCATTCTTCTTTTTGGTCTGATTGCCTTTGGCGCGGTAACCCTCTACTTCAGCTTATTCACTCAGGCTTTTGATTACAAGATCTTTTCTACTCACCTATTTTCAGACACCAAGTCTTTTCTCTTTGGAGAAACCCAGCTTGAGCATCTGAATATTCCCATTAAGATCGATAAATACCTGATCTTCCAGGAATTCAAGGTTACGGCACCCTTAAAAGGAACTGAACCAACCTTTTATTTTGGTATCTTCTTTAGTTTAATATCCGCTGTAGGCCTCACCATCCTTACTTCTTTCAAAAAGACCTATTTCATTTTTGGAGGGATTGCCTGGATCGCACTGTTCACCCTAAGTAATTTTAATGGACTCAATGTGATTCAATTGAGTTCTAATTACGCCCTAATCATACTTTTAGCAGGAAGTATCTTCCCTGCTATTGCCTTATTCATTTGGGGTCAAAATCTAGCATACTGGAAACGTTTCATTATTATCCTTTCAGGGTTTTTACTTTCAGGGTATTTATTGATTCAGTTGAGTCCTGTTCCTAATCCATATTTATTCATCAATCATCACCTTTACATTCCCGCCCTGGGCTTCTCTATCCTTTGGATATTCTGGTCAGGACATTCGGTGGTTTCAGGAATCTACATACTTCTTTCTCGAATTAATCAGAGACTTAAGCTGAGGATATCTATACAATTGCTTTTGATTTCCATCATCTATTTGGGGCTTCTTTTTTCCACACTTCTACAATTGACAGGTGAGACGGATCTTCCTATCCCCACCTTTAATCCACTTTTGCTGTTGCCTATAATCGGGCTTTTTGGTTGGATAACGATCAAGGTAAAAACGGAGTATGACCCTGAAATGAGTGACTCAAAAGCTACTCAAAAGGCGCTGTACCTTATTGGCTTTTGCCTGGTTTTGTGGACAGCGACAAGAGGCGAGCTATCAGGAAATCAACCGGCACAGGAGCTAATCAAGCATTTGACCATTTACAGCCAAATCGGCTTCTCCATTTTCTTTCTGATCTATATCTACAGTAATTTTCTATCCATCATGGATTCAGGAAAGGCCCTGGAAAAGATCTTGTACAAACCTTTCAGCTTGCCTACTTATCATGTCAAAATAGGTGGATTGATAGGTATGCTTGTATTGACCATTTATGCGGATGGAATTATAGGAGTGCAAGTAAATTCCCTTTCCAACAATGTTCTTGGAGATTACTATTTTGACTCTGATCAAAAGCTTGAGGCAAGTATTCTTTATGAAAACAGCTGGTTTAGATACAGAAGAAATGGCAAGGCAAAGCAAAGTGCGGCTCAACTCCTATTTGAATTAAACCAGCCAACCGAAGCTAAACGACACTTGGAAGAGAGCTTTGCAGAATTCCCTCAAGAAGACAACATCATTCTTTTAGCGAATAGGCTTCACCTCGAGAACAAGCCTTTTGAAGCCATCTTCTACCTGGAAAATGGCCTTCAAATATTTCCTGAAAGCGCTCAGATAGCCAATAATTTGGCCTTGTTCTACACCAAGGTAGGACGAGGTAATGAAGCTGCAGCGCTTTTAGAAGGTTTTGATGATGAAACCAGTCGCGCCAATTTCCTTGCCCTTCAAATGAAGTTTGGCACTATTGAAAATAATGAAAAGGCAGAAGGACTTATCGGTACCATCAATTCGCTAAATGCTTTTGATCACATTTCAAATTCTGATCAAACTGACCTTCAAAATCTGGTCTTTGACAATGGCAATCCATTATTGATCCATTCCACTTTACGAAATCTCCAAGAGAGTGGCAAGACAGAAAGCACCGATGGAGACTTAGCACTTCTGGATTCTCTGGCGCGAGATGATGAATACCTCGATTATATCATGGACCTACAGGAAACAGCCAGTATCCGAAGTCTAAGTGCACAGAGAATATCCGAGAGTATCAAAAACCTAAAGGGATTGGCCTTTAGAAACCCTGGAGATGCTGCATACTATCTACAGCTATCTTCAGATATTCTTTCTAGCAATCTTGATTTCAGAATGGCATCCGTAGACCTGGCGGAATCAATCAATCAGGGATTTCAAAATATGAGATCATATCATCTGGAAGTTCTGCAGATGGGTGGCATGAAGGATTTCGCTGATAGCCTTTCCTCAGCCTATGGCTTAGGTACTTCGCCCCAATTCAACCCTGATTTCATAAGCATTTGGGGGGATTTTCATGAAAAAACACCTGGTGAGCTTTATGATATTTGGGAAGAGGTGGATGATCCTGCCAGGAAAATCCTCCTTGCGGAGAGACTGTTAAAACACAAATCTCATAATCTGGAGAATCCTCAGACTTCAAGATTGGGTCAATACTTAGAAAGTCAAGGGAATGAAAGCCCAGAACTCAAGAAATTCATTCAAAATCCGGATTTCAACAATCCTGAGCAGTTAAGGAATTTCACCGAATGGATTGGTTTGGGAGAAGAACTCAGCGCAAACCCATATATCACTCCGGCAATTTTCGCAGCCTTGGAAAGAGTAGAAGATCCTTTAGCCCAGTATGAGCTATTAAATGCAGCATGTGAATTTAACAGGGACCCAATACTTTGGATTAGGAAAGTGAATCAGGCTAGAAAGATCGGATTAGCCAACTACGCTACCTCTGCTTTGGAAGAAATGAAAAAATGGGTTTCAGAAGAAAAGCTTCTTCAGCTTCAATACATGAACTTCTGATTTCCGTTCACGTATTTTGGAAGAGGTTTTCGCCAGATTTTTACCGATTACCATTATCTTAACGGAAAATTACTAAACCAATGAGCAGAATAATCGAGACCCACGA
>CAZLUY010000144.1:0-2122 GCA_964562785.1 uncultured Limnohabitans sp.
ATATGATCGTCATACATATTGAGGTTCTGAATCAGGTCAACCACATAGGGCATTGGCATTTTATGACGCAGGATACCAGAGATCAGTTTGGCATAGTTCCAGAATTCCTTGTCAAAGGATCTTGACAATCCCTCAATGGTAATTTTATAGCCCTCTTTGTCCATATACTGGAAATCATATCGTGCATCACCATTTTCATCACGGTTCTTGATCACCCAGCCTTTTTCAAGCCATTGTGGCACATTAAAGGCATCTTTCATCTTACCAGTAAAGATCTCATAAGGCCTCTCATCGATCAATCCTACAACAGCCAGCCATTTTTCGGATTCATTGTGGAAACGTACGATGTCGGCCTCTATCTTCTTTGGTCTTTTCTTGAACTGCACCTCTTTTTTATAAGCTGCATCTTCTTCCTCTTTTTTATCATCTGCAACAAGAATTCCGCTTCTCGAACCATCTCTGTAAACGGTAATCCCCTTAAGGCCCTGCTTCCACGATTCCATATAAATATCTCCAACAAGATCCTGAGAAACATCAGTGGGAAGGTTTATGGTTGAGCTAATCGAATGTGTGGTATACTTTTGCACCAAGGCTTGCATTTCCACTCTTTTTTCCCAATCGATTTCGGGAGCAGTTGCTCCTGCATAAGGGCTTTTTTTCTCATCCGTTTCCCCGGTGACCTTCATCCATTCTTCAAGCTTTTTATGATACACCGTGAATTCTTCAAAGGCATCCCCAAGATCATCCACAAAATCAACTTTGGCATTTTTATCGTCCTGATTGATCTTCCTTCTCCTTTTGTAGGAAGTCATAAATACAGGCTCAATACCCGAAGAAACCTGGGCCAGCATACTTAATGAACCTGTGGGAGCCACAGTGCTTATTGAGATATTTCTTCTTCCATGGTCCATCATTCTTGTATAGAGGTCAGGAAACTCTTCTTTGAGCATCTGTACGAATTCAGATGTATCTTCAATGTTTCTGTTAAATACTTCAAATTGTCCTCTTTCAATGGCCATATCAATGCTACTGTCAAACTCAGCCGTCATCTTGCTTTTCATGATCTGATCAACTTCCTCAATGGCTTCAGAGGAATCAAACTTTAAACCAAGTGCTGCCATGGCATCCGCAAGTGCCGTAAAGCCCAATCCTGTTCGTCTTCCTTTTCTTCCTGTTTCCTGCAATAGTTTCCAGGTCTCTATCTCGTTCTGCTTAATGGTGTCAGGCTCAGGATCTCCTTCTATCTTCTGAAGAATTTTTTCTACAGATTCCAATTCAAGATCTACGAGGTCGTCCATTAATCTTTGTGATTCATAAACTACCTGATAGAATTTTTTATGATCAAACTTTGCCTTTTCTGTAAATGGATTTTCAACAAAATTATACAGGTTAACCGCGATCAACCTACAGCTGTCTCCTCCCTGCATAGCAATTTCGGAGCATGGATTTGTCGAGGAGTTCTTAAACCCTGGATAAAGCGATGAAGTAGAATAGTGGTGCTGTCTGTCCCAAAAGATTAATCCCGGTTCAGCGGTATTATGCGCACTTTTAATGATTGTTTTCCATAACTGCTGAGCATCAACTTCTTTTGTATATTTTGGGTTTTTTGATTCAATGGGCCATCTTAAGGTAAAAGTTTCCTCATTCTCAACAGCCTCCATAAACTCATCCGAAAGTCTAACTGAAATATTTGCTCCTGTAACTTTGGTAAGGTCCTGCTTTATGGTAATAAAATCTTCAATATCAGGGTGAGCGATGTCCATGGTTAGCATTAACGCCCCTCTACGCCCGTTTTGGGCAACTTCACGTGTTGTAGCAGAAAAACGATTCATAAAAGATACAGCTCCCGTGGTTGTTCCCGCTGCATTGGAAACCTTGGAGTCCTTTGGTCTTAATTCAGAAAGATCTACCCCTACCCCACATCTTCTTTTAAAAAGCTGGGCCATTTGCTGATCCGTATAAAAAATTCCTCCATAAGAGTCATAAACAGGCGGTATCACCACACAATTTGATAATGATGCAATAATTTCCTTATTTCCCAATCCGAACATGACACTCCCTTGAGGTATGACATATTTAAAATCCTTAAAAAGATTGTAGATATATTCTTCGGTTGACTTTT